>JALWBK010000001.1 GCA_027037155.1 bacterium
TTCGTTGTCCTATGCAGCGCACGTTGATACCCTCGGTATTGGTGCAAAGGCTTCTTCGTTAGGTGGTGCCTTCACCGCTATGGCCGATGATTTTTCAGCTCTCTATTACAATCCCGCAGGCCTTGCCCAAATTAAGGATAGGGAACTTTCTTTGGGTGCTGCTTTTGTGAACGCTAATCTTCAAGCACATGGACATGTTATTGACAGAACTGGTAGCGTTCCGGAAGAGAGAAGGACTAATGTTAAAGATAATACCCAGTTGCTGGTATATCCTCATTGGGGACTTGTCTATCCACTTCCAAAAACAATCTACGGCAAAAAGGTCACTTTTGCAGTAGGTGGTTATGTGCCTTATGGTTTGTGGCATAAGGAAGAGCATGACCCAGATAAGAATGTGCTGGCATATTCGGCTTATGAGGCATACTATTACAGAATTGTTCACGCGCAACCTACTATTGCTGTTCAGCTTACCGATAGACTCTACTTTGGTATTGGAATAGCTTTAGGGGAATCCAGAGCTGCTCAAAAGAAAAGGTTGTATGTACCTGCTTACATAAGAGAAGGGGCGTTTGTTTTTCCTACATTGGTTCCTTTAGCAAATCTGCACAATTCAAAGGTTAAGGTTCGTTTTAAAGATCAGTTTAACTGGTCTCTGAACATGGGTCTTTTGTATAAGCTGAGGGATAATTTGCAAATTGGCCTTACCTATAGGGGTCCTACAAAGACCAGGTTTTTTGCCCATGCCACGGCTTACGATCCCTCTGGAAGAAGGATTGAGTCCATTAACGGGCACATGTGCTATGATCATCCCGAGCAAATAGCATTTGGAGTTCTATGGAAGCCTATTCCTAAATGGAGTCTGGAGGCGGATATAGAGTGGGTTCATTGGGATAGGAATTCTTACATGAAAATTACCTATAACAGATACTTTTTGGAAAGGTACTTTAGGGCTGAATATGCCAAGCTTGGATTACCTCAGCCCGTTATTGAAGGGATGATAGCGGAGCTGAAAAAGGAGGGTGTGATACATAAGAATCTCTACATTAAGCGCAGATGGAGAAATACTATTAAGTTTCATTTTGGCACTCAGTATGAGGTCAACGACTGGTTAACCCTGAGAGCTGGATACTTCTACGATCCTCCCACTGTGCCTGAAAAAACGTTGGAGTATGGTTTTGCCGATGTTACCAAAAGGCTTTTTGCTCTGGGTGCTGGATTTAAGCTCTTTGGAGGGAAACTTTTGGTTGATGTAGCATACCAGTACCTCATGACCAATGGTAAAAGGATTGTGGGCTGGAATGACAGCGAAAACTTGAATCATGATTTTGGCGGTGCTGATAATACCTCCTACGTTAGAGGTAGCGCCCAGTACTACGCTGTCACTTTGACTTATAAATTCTAAAGGTTGGGAGGAGCATCATGGAAATAAAAAAATGGCGTTTTCTTTTGTTTACTTTGTTTCTAATAGTTTTCCTTTCTGCTTGTGGAGGTGGACCCGGAGGAGGTGGTAGTGCAGATGTTCCGGAGAATCCGCCGGCTTCTGAAGGAAGAACCTTTGTTTTTCTCCCTAACGAAGATGATCCTGCTAAATCTGTCTTGCCAGCGCCCAGTGTATATTCTCAGATACTTTTATCTGGCGAGTCCACCAGAGCTGGTGATTTCCCTGCTATGTATCTTGATCCTAATCAGGCAGGATCTATCGAAGAGGCAGCTCTTTATGCTCTTTGGAATGCTGCTCAGATGAAAGGTTTTTCTCCCAATATGTATATTTCTGTTCCGGTATATTACCCGGTGGATCCTAACTCGGTAGATGGTAAATATGTGCTCTTTGATTTAACAGCCTTGCAAAATCAAGATCTTGGACTTCTTAACCAAAGTGACAGGTTGGTGGTTAGGGTTTACAACTATGCGGATAATCAGCTTGTTCATGGCATTATAAGGTTCTATCCAGTAGAGCCTTTAGAGCCTGGACATGTGTACGTGCTTCTGCTGTTGAAGGGGATTAAGACCTTAGATGGTAAGGAGCTTCCGAAACTTCAGCATGTGCTGTATCAGTATCTTGAGGCTACCGATCAGGAGGCAGGAGAGCTTAGAGATAAGTTGCTTGCTCAATTTACCGGTGCTTTGAGGGAGAAAATTGAAGCAAGTTTAGGGTTGTTAGATGGTTTGAGAATGGGGATAAATGCCCTTGAGAGTGGGCAATTTGGAATTGTGAGAGATAATGTGATTCTTGCTGTTCCATTCCAAGTGGCATCAAACACCTTTTCTGTTGCTGCTTTTCAGTTGTTACAGGCTTGCTCTCAATATACTTCTGTAGATGCTGTAGAAAGCTGTGTGGAATCTAATTTTAACGATACAATGCTTTTACCCTATGATGAGGCAGGTAGAGAGGCGTATGGGATAGCTTCTGCTGCTAAGATTGTGTTGAATACTTACTATAACGTTTTGAATGCCACGTATGGGGGTAATGCTACTCTGGTTCACATTGCTTTCTGTGGCAATTTCACTCAAACGAATGTGGTGAAATCTTTTGACGTTACTATGCTCTTACCAAATGTGGAAAAGATCCTTGAGTATTATTTGACCAACGACACAGCGAGTTTGGCTAGTTTATCAACTTCTGTTGCTACCAATCAAACCATGAAAATAGATGTGCCGTATGTGGTTTCATCGGCAAGTGATACTTCTGCAGTGCTTATGTTCCAGCATGGACTTGGTGGAGACAAGACTCTTGCAACTATTGTTGGGGATATGCTTCATTCAAGTGGATATAGCTATCCTGTGGTTGGAATTGATCTTCCATGGCATGGAGATAGAGTGACAACAGAGCCACCTTGTAATGCTTCGGGTGTATGCTTTTTGACCGAAAATGTTGCTCAGGATAGATTGAATTTCTATCAGGCTCTTTTAGATCAGACTGTAACTGCTCTTGTGGTGAAGGCAGGGTGTTTGGATTTAGACAACGATACCTCTACGGTGGATGTTCCTAACAACTTCTTTTACTCAGGTATTTCTCTTGGTGGTATAACAGGCGCCAATTTTGTTTCCACCAATTATGATGTTACAGGCAAAGCCGTCCTCAATGTGGGTGGTGCTAATTATGCTGCTTTGTTGGATGAAGCGACCAGGGCTCCTCTTGTAAAATTGATCTGTACTTCCCTTGGTGGTGGGGAAATTTGTGATGATACAAATAGTGAGGCTCTTTATGGTTTCGTGAATAATCTTAAGCCTACTTTGGCTTACAATTTACTTCTTGGAATCTTCCAAACGATATTGGATCCTTCCGATCCCGCGTATGTGGTAAGGTATGCTTTGAGGAAAAACGCTGAGTTGCTTGGTTTGGATGTTCAGGGTGATTTTGCCAGTAAAGTAATTCTCCAGAATGCCTATGGCGATACCTTTGTGCCCAATGTCTCCAACGAGGCGCTGGCGAGGGCGTTTGGGTATAGTGAAAAGGTTGATGTGCTTGAGAAGTTAGCAGTGAATGATTGGCCTGTGCTTCAGTCTGGCTGGTACATGTTCGGAAATGCTACCAACTGGGCTGTGCACAGCTTTATTCTCGTGGATGCTCTATATCAAAAATGCGGATTGGATCGTTCTGCTGATTCTGCAAGTAAACGTACTTGTCTTTTGGGTATCTATCCGGAGCTAACAGATTATGCTGACTTCATTGACCCAGATATTATTGAAAATCTTGCTGATGCGGCGTGGTTGCAAACTGTAGGATTCTTACAGTGATGAAAACGGGGGTGCTGTTAAGGCACCCCCATATCTTTAAGGTTGTTATGAGAGCTTTTCTTTCTGTCTGGATAAGGTTTGTGGTTGTGTTAGCGGAATTTGCTTCCCGCCACTGCCAGCGTTTGAGACCCTCCTCTCTTGGTGTTGCTGGATTCACTTGTGAGTTTCAGGTGCCAGGGATTTCTCCTGTAGCATTTAATTTGGGAGAGGGTCCTTCAAAAGTTAAGATAATCTTCAGGGATGCAAATGTTGCATTCAAGGTGTTTTCGGGGGTGATGTCTATTCCAGTGGCTTTTGGTGCAGGATGGATGAGGGTTGAGGGGCCTATTGAGCTTGCCGTTGCCGTTACAAGGTTCTTTGAGAGGTTTGAGGCGATACTGTTTCCGTATCCGCTGTTTCCCCATCTATACCGTGGAAAGCCTGGGGTTTCTCTGCGTCGCTTGCTTTTCAGAATCGTGCTTTACCTTTATGCACCAGTTGCGCTCGTTCAGACCCTTTTCAGGAGATAGCCATGGTACAGTTTGAGTTTTTCTGTCCAGTAAGGTTGGTTGTTGGGAAGGGTTCGGTGAGAAAGCTTCCTTCTGTTCTTATGGAAAACTGGAGGGCTGATAAGATCCTGGTGATAACCGATGCTGGTATAAGGGAAGCAGGGCTGCTTGATAGGCTGCTTTCGGTTATGGGTAAGGATTTTGCCGTAGAGGTGTATGACGATGTACCCCCTGATACCTCACTTGTGGTGGTGAATCGGGGAGCTGAGCTTTACAAGAGCTTTGGAGCCAAGGTGGTGGTTGCCCTTGGGGGAGGATCTGTCCTTGATACCGCCAAGGGCGTTTGTATGGTGGTCTCTTCAGGTGTCTCGGATATTTCTGAGCTTCAGGGGGTGGATGTATTCAACAAAAGAACAGTGCCCTTTGTTGCCATACCCACCACCTGTGGTACGGGCTCTGAAGTAACTAAGGTGGCCGTTATTGAGGATAGAGAGAAGGGGATAAAGCTTGCCTTTGCCTCGCAGGCGGTGTTTCCCGATGTGGCCATACTTGACGGCGATTTTGTTGAGACGCTTCCTGCAAAAATCCTTGCCGCCACTGCCATGGATGCGCTTACCCATGCGGTAGAGTCTTACACCAGCGTGAACAAGAATCCCGTAGCAGATGCTTTGGGCCTTGTGGCGGTGAAGTTGATTTTTGAGAATGTGGTAAAAGCCCTTGGTGGAAATGAAAAAGCGAGGATGGAGCTTCTCGTTGCTTCAACTTTGGCTGGAATGGCTTTCTCTAACTCCATGGTGGGAACGGTGCACGCCGTTTCCCATGCCATAGGTGGTGTGGCAGGGGTTCCACACGGGGTTGCAAATGCTATCTTGTTGCCCCACGTGATAAGATTTAACTCCGAGAGATCTTCGCAGGTTAAGGAGCTTTATGGGCAGATATACAGGTACCTTTTGCTTTCAAAGGCAGAAATTGTTGGGAAAAACCTTGCCGATGCGGTGGACGCTCTCCTTTCTCAGCTAAGTTCCCTGTCGGGATTGCCCATTAGGTTGAGGGATGTGGGAGTTATAGAGGAGCAGTTTGGTGAGATTGCGAGGCTTTCGCTGCTTGACGGCTCTTGTGTCTTCAATCCGGTGAGCTTTGAAGAGGATGATGTGCTTTCTGTTTTGAGGAGGGCTTATTGATGATGGATAAACTGGTTTCAATCCAGAGGGAGTACTTCCTTTCAGGATCTACTATAGATG
>JALWBK010000002.1 GCA_027037155.1 bacterium
CTTCTTGCGAGCCTTCAGGAGCTTCTTACGACGCCTCTGAGTAGGCTTCTCGTAGTACATAGCCTTCTTAATCTCCTTGATGAGCCCCTCTTTCTCAATCTTCTTCCTCAGCTTCTTCAGGGCGCTATCTATGTCGCCGTCTACCACCACAGCAGCGTTCACCACTCTACCCACCTACAACATCCCCCCTTTCCTTATAAATTCCACCGCCCAAGTTATTCATTTACCACCTATTGTCAACCCTTAAGGCTAAAATTTATTCTTTCGGCTACAGCCCTTAACAACTTCTCAATGCCATACCCTGTTACAGCAGATATGAGAAGCTTGCCTTCCCTTTCCAAAAGCTCCCTCTCGTACTCGTTTAACAGGTCTGCCTTGTTGTAAACCACTATCTTAGGCTTCAGATGCAAATCAAGCTCCTCTAAAATCCCCTCCACCGCCTCCATCTCCTCTTCCACATAGGGACTGGTAACATCTACTACCTGCACAATGACATGGGCATCTTCTAACTCTTCCAAGGTAGCTCTAAATGCCACCTTCAGATCCTCTGGCATGCTTCGGATAAAACCAACGGTATCGGTAAGGATGCATTCACCAACCTCTGGAACCCATAAAACCCTGTTGGTAGGATCAAGGGTGGCAAAGAGCCTATCCTCTGCCAAAGCATCGGCACCTGTAAGCCTGTTGAGAAGGGTGGTTTTACCAGCGTTGGTATAGCCCACAAGGGAGATCACCGGCACAGCGCTTTTTTGCCTCCTCTTACGCCTTTCCCTTCTCTGCTTCCTAAGCTCCTCAAGCTGCCTCTCCAAAAGGGAAATTCTCTTCTTTATTCTCCTTCTGTCTATCTCCAATTTTGTCTCACCAGGTCCCCTGCCTCCTATGCCACCAGCCAACCTTGACATTGCCGTACCCTTGCCTAAGATCCGCGGATACATGTAACGCAACTGTGCCAACTCCACCTGAATCTTTCCCTCCTTAGAGAGGGCTCTCCTCGCAAAGATATCAAGAATGAGCTGGGTTCTATCAATCACCTTCAGGTCCGTCAGCTCTCCTATGGCATTGACCTGAACAGGGGTCAGCTCTCTGTCGAAGATAAGCATTGTAGCGCCCAGATATAGAGCCTTTATAATAAGTTCCTGTAGCTTACCTCTTCCCATAAGATACTTAGGGTTATACCTCGCAACCCTTTGAATAACCGTGTCCAAAACCTCAACACCAGAGGACTCTGCCAGCCTCACCAACTCCTGCATAGAATACTCAGCCTCCATCTTTCCCCTGGTGGTGACAGAAATCAGTATAGCTCTCTCTTCGGAAGTGGTAGCCTTAAGAGCCATCTCCCGAGCCATCTGGTTCTCAAGCTCGGAAACAAAAGAGCCAAAAGAGAGATTCACCTCTGAAGGATGCCTCCACACCTGTATCTCCCATCTCTTCCCCTCGGGGTTGGGCGGAAGAAGATAGGCAGCGTAAACCGAACCAGGCATTCCCGACTCCTCCACGCTCAAAACCACCATGGCGTCAAGACGCAGCATGGCAAGATCCGTCAAGTCCTCCTCATCCAAGGGCTTATCCCCAAAGTGGGTGTGCACGCACCTCACCCCTTTGAGCCTACCGGGATAGTACCTGAAGTAAGATATGTCGGGTATAACGATCCTCTGACGGTTCCCTACTATCACATGGGTGATGTTGCCCTTGCGGTCTATCAAGAGACCTATCTGACGCCCTACCTGGTGGGACAACTGGCAGAGAACCTTAGCTAACTCCGGAGTTATGAGCAAATCCCTAACTCTTCTTCTGTAGAGCCTCTCAAGAGCCTTTACCTCACTCCTCTGTAGGCCCTTTAACTCACCGTAAAGCTTGGCTATCCTGCACCTCCCATAATGAGGTATTTCTACTTTCATCTTTTACATATATATTACCTTCCCGATAAAGGTAAAATGAAGAAGGTGATTTACTACATAACAGATGTTGGCTGGGGACATCTCACCCGCTCAAAAGCTGTAATATCAGAGCTCATCACCCAAGAACCTCAAACAATAGTAGAGGTTTACATAGGAGCAAGGCTTTCCAAGACCATCCACTTCTTCCAAGGTGAAGATGAAAGGATAAAGCTGCATGTCCTTCCCTTCAATTTAGCACCGGGATGGCCTCCCAACTATCCCTTTCAGAAAAAAGAGCTTTCAGCGCTCGTTGACGAATGGCTAAGTTGTTGGGAAGAAATGGTAAGATCAATAAAGGAACACATTGACGGCAGGGTCTGTCTCGTTATATCCGATGCAAGTCCGCTTCCCATTGAAGCAGCCCAACAAATAGAAGTTCCCAGCATCTTCATCTCCAACTTCAACTTCTTTGACGAGTACAGACACCTTTTGCCGGAAAAAGATCTTTCAATTATGGAAGAGGCCTATTCCAAAGCAGACTGGGTTTTCCTGCTCCCCTTAGAAAGCAAAAACAGCGTATTTAAAATGAAAGAGAGGGTTGCGCTGGTAGCAAGAGAACACATCCCCCAGAGGGTTCAAAGCATCAGAAGAGACCTGCGAAGGCGATACAGGCCCGAAATCATAGCAACTGTAAGCATGGGAGGTTTCTACACATTTCAAAAAAGTCTCATTGAAGCTATGGTAAAGGCCTCAAAAAACTGCCGCATCTTATGGCTCATACCAAAGGGCTGGAACGTTCCCGAAGAACTGCTTGTGCACTTCTACGATAGGGAAGAAGACTTTAGGAGCCTTCTTGCAGCCAGCGACTTCTTTTTGGGCAAGTACGGATACGGGACAGCATCGGAAGCGGTGGTCTCCAAAATACCCATGGTGCTCATCTACAGACCAGATGTTCTGGAAGACAGCATGGCAACAGAGGATCTTGTTATGGCACAGGCAGCCATCAGAATACCCTGGGAGAAAACCTTTGAAATTCCCCTTGAAGAGATCTTTACCCTTGACTTCTCACAGCTGTCCAATCGCATGCAGAACACCGGTGCCAGACAGATAGTCAATAGGCTGAAGAGAAGATTTTTGTGATGTGGGCACTTTTTTCCGTAATAGCAGCCCTATCCTGGGCCACGGCTGATTTGCTCTCTAAAATAGCGATGAACAGAAAGGGACTCGACGAGTACGTAACCCTTTACGCCCGCTTCGTCCTTTCCCTTCCTATATTATTTCTGGCCCTTGCCAAAAGCTGGCCACATCACATCCATCCCTCTTTTTGGATCATGTGCATCCTTGTCATTCCAGGAGACATCATCGCTTCCACCTTATACATAAAGGCCCTCAAGATATCCCCTATCTCCATAGTGGTCCCCTTTATGAGTTTTGCCCCTGTCTTCATGCTACTGACCTCCCCCCTGTTACTGAAAGAGTGGCCCTCAATAACGGGAACTATAGGAGTTCTGTTGGTCACATCAGGGGCCTACATCCTTCACATAAACAGGATCCAAGAGGGTTTGCTTGAACCCATAAAGGCTATCTACAAGGAGAAGGGACCTATACTTGTTATCCTTGCGGCCTTCATCTTCAGCATAGACACCGCCTTCGGCAAAAAGGCCGTGGCATATTCAGATCCTATATTCTTCTCTTTCTACTACTGCCTCTTTATGACCCTTGGCTACACACCGCTGACCTTAAAATCCCAATGGCTGAAAAGGAACCTTTCCCACATCGTCAAAGAGCCCCTTCTATGGGGAATAGGCCTTTGCTTTGCCATAGGAGTCGTCTGCTTCCTATACGCGATCAGAGAGGCAAATATTGCTTATGTATCAGCCCTTGGGAAGATAAGCATGATTGTGGCCGTAATATACGGCAGAATCTTCTTCCATGAGGAAGGTATCAGGAGGAAGATAGCCGGTGTCTTCCTCATGATACTGGGAATATATTTAATCTTTCGCGGTTAAACATCCTCTGTGCAACATTCATTTGACTTTGATGATGATTGTATTTAGCATTTTCTTATGGAGGAAAGATGGTAGCGGCGGTAAGAAACATTGAAATAGAAGGATTGGGGCTCTGGGAAGAGGTATTAAGAGAAGAGGGCATAGATTATCGTTACTACGATGCATATAAAGACGAGCTGCCCAAATTGGATGAATTCAGCCACTTGGTGGTACTCGGTGGTCCGCAGAGCGTCAACGACTCACATAAGTACCTGGTAGAGGAAATGGAATTGATTGAGAAATCCATTGAGAAGGGAAAACCCGTTCTTGGAGTCTGCTTAGGGGCACAGCTCATAGCAAAGGTTTTAGGTGCGAAGGTATATAAAGGAACCTCCGAGGTGGGCTGGTACAATATAAACCTAACCAGACCCGCTCTCGTTGACTACCTATTCGCCTTCTTCCCAAAAACACTCAAGGTTTTCCAGTGGCACGAGGAGACCTTTGATCTACCCCACAACTGCGTGAGGTTGGCCTCTAACGACTTCAACATCAATCAGGCCTTTAAATATGGATCCCACGTTTACGCCCTGCAGTTTCATCTTGAGGTCACACCCACCATGGTGAACCACTGGAAGGAGTACTACAAGGACTATCTAAGCCAAAAGGGATTCACAGGAATACCCAGCTTTGTTCCAGACGGCAGCTACTTCCCCGTTTCCTGGGAGTTCTTTAGAAGGTTCCTGCAAATATACTCCAAGGAGGAGATTGATGAAAAAAGTGGAAGCCATTATCAAACCCTTTAAGCTGGATGAGGTTAAGGAAGCATTAAGAGAGGTTGGAATCTCTGGAATGACCGTCACTGAGGTTAAGGGGTTTGGAAGGCAGAAGGGTCACACCGAGCTTTACAGGGGAGCAGAGTACGTGGTGGACTTCCTTCCCAAGGTGAAGATTGAGGTGGTAGTGCCGGATTCCATGGTGGAGCAGGTGGTAGAAGCTATAAGAAACGGTGCCTATACGGGCAAGATCGGAGACGGAAAGATATTTGTCATAAATGTGGAGAACGCGGTAAGGATTAGAACCGGGGAAACTGGAGAGGAGGCTCTTTAATCCAACCTCCTCTCCTCCAGCCGTTCAAGAAGCTTTTTCAGGAAAAAGCCCAAGAGGGCTATAGCTAAAAGAATAGCTATTAAGGCGGTTTCGTACTTTTTAACGTCCCCCAAGATTCTCAAAGCCACCGCGCCTAAAGCATACCCCAAAAACGCCACAGTGGGAGCCCACATAAAGGCGCTAAAAAAGTTCAAAAGAGAAAACTTTCTGAAGGGTACTCTCATGGCACCCAACGCAAAGGAAAAGGCCATTCTCATGCCAACCAGATAGCGAGAAAACAGTATTATGTACGCTCCATACTTTCTTATAACTCTTCTTGCCTTTCTGTACCGCACATTTCTCTCAAGACGCTTCAACAGCCTAAATCTATGGCTCAACCATCCAGCAACAAAGAAGAACTGGTCACCTAAAAACCCCCCTATAGCGCCCCATAGTATCACTGCCCTCATGTCAAAGATGTTCTGAGAGGCCAAAAAGCCAGAGATCACCATAGTAACCTCGCCCTCAACGAGGGTACCCAGAAAGACCGCCACGTATCCCCAGTGAGAGATAAAGCTCTCTAACTCTTTCATTAATATCCCTTTAACACATTCATCACAGCGCCCACCAGCACAGGGATGCTGAAGTTATCGTCAATCCTGGGGATGGTCTCCACAAAAGCACCTACAACTGAAGCCACAAGGGCATACGCCGGTGGAAGCATAAAGAGCATACCCAAAAAGCTGGCAACCACAAAAGCAACGCTTCCCTCTACGCTCAATCTCCTGTTCCACAAAATGCGACGGCGTCCAAACGCCTTGCCCACAAGCGTGGAAGCCACATCGCCAAAGGCAAGGCAAGCTATGGACGCCTTTACAGCTATTGGTTTGTATAACAGTATCACCAGCGAAACGCCCAACCCGTAAAGGATAGCACCTTTTCCTGGGAAATCTCTATTCTCTTCTCTCTCAAGATGCTTCAAAAGGGGCTCAGCCCACTCAAGGCGAGAAACCCGGGTGTGGTAAAAGGAAAGAAAGAGTCCCAAAAGAGAGAGCAAGAAGAGCACCCACCCAAGTGCCTTCCCAAAAACTCCGTAGAGAAGCAGAATAAAAATACCGTTACACAGATGGAAGAGCTGCCTATAAACCTCTACCCTCAACCTACCTCACCAGCTGATTGATGTTGAAAATGGGTATCATTATAGCCATGACTATAAAGCCTACTATAGAACCTAACACCAGCACCGCCGCTGGTTCCACCAAGGAAACGAAGGTATCTATGTAATACCCAAGCCTCTTCTCATAGTACTGCGCCAGTCTTTTAAGGAACCTTCCCAACTCGCCACTTCTCTGACCAACGGCAATGCTGGCTATAAATATCGGTTCAAAAAGGCCACTCTCCTCAAACCCCTTATCCAGTGCTCCCCCCGTCTCTATCCAGTCCACCACCCTCATCACCTCATCGGCAAAGACCACGTTGTTGATAACCGACAGGCTGTTCTTTATGGCATCCACAAGAGGAATTCCCGACTCTATCTGAAAGGACAGTGCAGATACAAAACGAAAGATAAGGATCTTCCTGTATAACTTCACCTTAAGCAGCACATCATCTTGAAACCTCCTCACGGATTCCACCTTGACAAGCAACAACCTGTACAGGAACAGGAACACCACTGCTGCGATCAGCATGAGAGGTAAATAGGAGCGGACCACCTCACTAACATAGATGAGCAACTTTGTGACGGTGGGAAGATCCCTATGAAAGGAGGCAAAAATCCTCTGAATCCTGGGTATCACATAGGCCAGCAAAAAGGTAACCACAAAGATGCCTGCAACCAACACAAAGGCAGGATAGGCAAGGGCAGCAGCAACCTTTTGATTGAAGGTGCCCTTTTTCTCTTCCCTTTCCGCAATCTTGAAAAGAATTTCCCCCAACCTTCCTGTCTTCTCCGCTATCTCCACCATACCCACATACTCAACTCCTACCATGTCCTGAAAATCCTTAAGGGCCTCTGAAAACCTCTTCCCCTCTAACACCCTATCTCTCACCACGCTCAAACATCTCTTGAGGGCCCTGTTCTCCATCTGTTCAGCCACAATTCCAAGGGCTTGGGTAAGGGAAACCCCACTGCTGACAAGGGTAGCCAACTGGAAGAACATGTCTGCCCTGTCGGTATCCCTAACCCTCCTCCAAAACAGAGAAAGGATCCTACGCCCTTTCTTCTCCTGTTTTTGAGTAAGAGCTACAACCTCTTCTGGAAAAAAACCCTCTCTCTTGAGCCGGGCAATGGCCGCCTCTCTACTGGTAGCCTCCACAAGCCCCTTTCTTCTCCTACCCTTAGCGTCGTAGGCTATATACTGGTACGTGCCCATTAAAGCCTCGTCGCCAAAAGAACCTCTTCCGGAGTAGTTATGCCAAGGCGAACCTTTTTCATTCCATCTTCAAAGAGTGGGCACATCCCACCTTCAATGGCTGCGGCCCTGATGGTATCAGAGTCGGCCTTTTTTATGATAAGCCTCTTGATCCTCTCATCCACGGGAAGCAGCTCAAATATCCCCACTCTTCCCCAGAACCCTGTGCCCTTACAAAAATCACATCCCTGGCCCTTCGTATAGCTATCCAGTTCAACACCATAGCCAAGGAGAACTTCCCTTAGCTCCTCGGAAACGGGTACAGCGCGGCTACACTGAGGACAGTTCTTCCGCACCAATCTCTGTCCCACAACCAGAACCAAGGAAGAGGCGAGCAGAAAAGGCTCTATGCCCATGTCTATAAGCCTTGTGATGGTTGTTGCAGCATCGTTGGTGTGCAGGGTAGATAGCACCAAATGCCCCGTTAAAGACGCCGATATGGCCATACGGGCCGTCTCCACATCCCTTATCTCACCCACCAATATCACATCAGGGTCCTGCCTTAGGAAGTACCTCAACGCCGAAGAGAAAGTCAGCCCCACCGCAGGGTTCACCTGCACCTGGGTAATCCCATCAAGCCTGTACTCCACAGGATCCTCTATAGTAAGCACGTTCTTGTCCCTGGTGGCTATCTTCTTCAAGACCGCGTACAGCGTTGTCGTCTTTCCGCTTCCAGTGGGGCCTGTCACCAAGATTATACCGTTGGGATAGCGAGACTTCTCCAGCAAAAGCTTCATACCTTTATCGTCAAGTCCCAGATCCGAAAGCTCCCTCGCCTCCTGAGAACCGTAGAGGATTCTCAAAACCGCCTTTTCACCGGATATGCTTGGCATGGTGGAAACTCTCATATCGTAAGTCTTCGCACCTACATTAACGCGTATCACACCATCCTGGGGTCTTCTGTTGTCAGCCACATCCAGGTTGGCCATAACCTTTATTCTGGAAATCACAGGATCCTGAACCTTTTTGGGATAGCTCTTAAAATCCGTCAAAACTCCATCAATCCTGAATCTGACCACAAATCTGTTATCAAGACCCTCAAAGTGAATATCGGAAGCCTTCCGCTGAATAGCTTTGATTATCACTTGATTTACAAGGTTCACAATGGGAGCATCAGTGTAGGAGCTGCTCAGGATGTTTTCTTCATCAAAGAGCTCTTCTTGATCTTGAAACTCTCCCTCCTCCGCTTCCCCAAGCTGCTCGTAGAGCCTTTCGCAGGCCTCAAGAACTTCCCTCTTTTCTCTAAGCTCTACCTCAACATCGTAACCCAGCACAAAACCAAAGTAATGGGCCTTGCACCTTGCATCCTCATGGGAAATCCAAACCTTAAGCGTTCCGTTGTTTACAGCAATAGGAACAAAATCCGTTCTTTCAGGATAGCTTATATAAAACTCTAAAACCTCCTTTGGAATATCCTGCACCATCACTTTGCCTTTGCAAGGGTCTCTGGAGCTTTAACCATGTGCACCGTCAAGAATATGGAAAGATTGGTCTTGGATTTGCTATTGCTCTCATAGCGAAAAAGGGCACCGAGAATAGGGATTGAAGAAAGAAGCGGCACTCCTCGCTTCTGACGAGAGGCATCATCCTCTATAAGTCCACTTATAAGAATCTTCTGCCCATCCTCTAAGGCAATTTGGGTTTTCGTCTTTCTGGTTAAAGTGACCGGTGCCACTGTCTTGCCCCTCGCCACCTCCTCAGAAACCTTGTTAACTTCAATCTCAACGTCAAGCAGAATCTTCTTGCCGCTTATGTGGGGCCATATGTTGAGCTTTACTCCCACGTCCTTGTAGGTGTAAGAATAGATGGGATTTCCGTTGATATCGTATTTTTCGCTAATTAGATAGGGCCTGTTTTCACCCACAAAGATGGTTGCCTTCTGGTTATCCAGCGTAACTATCTTGGGATTAGAAACTATGTTTATTCCACTATCGCTCTTAAAGGCATTGAGCAGCGCTCCAAGGGTAGCAAACTTTATTCCATTGTAGGTAACGGTATCGCCTAAAACACCGAGGGTGAACCCTCCCGGCAAAGCGGTAAATTTGCCCTCTCCAAGGATGGTGCTCTCTATAGCACCGAGATGTCCACTGGTGGTAGTACCTGCATATCCCACACCACCAGAAGCCTTAGCCGCAGCCGACCACTCCACTCCAAACTCCCTAAGCTTGGACACGGATGTCTCCACCACCAGCGCCTCAATGTAGACCTGTTTTCTCGCCACATCCAATTTTTGTATGAGTCTCTCTATCTTGCCAAATAGGGCCTGCTTTCCAAGAAGGATGATGGAGTTGGTGGACTCATCGTAGGAAACAGAAACACCCTTAAAGGCTTTATCCTTGGCTATAAGGTTGGACACAACCTTATACACATTCTTTGCCACTGCATTCTTCAGATATATGACCTTCTGGGCTCCAACCTTCCTTAACCGTTGATAAACTTCTTGCACCACCTCCTCTATGTAACTTTCATCTTTCTTCTTGAAGGCCATAAGAACAGAATTGGAAGCGGATTCTGAAACAACCACAGGGGCACTGAAACCAGGACTTCTCTTGCTAAGTTCAGCGAAAAAGCGCTTCAGCTCAGAAGCCAGCTTCACACTATCAACATCGTCAAAGTGATACACCCTTACCACAGTTTTTTCGGTAAGATCCATCCGCTTGAGAAAAGCCCTAACCTTCTTTACCCTTTCCTTCACATCCGTAAGAACAACCGCATTAATGGCTTTTATCACGTCCACTCTGCCAGCCGTTGACAACAAATGCTTAACGATCTTTTGAGCTTCGTACGCCCCCAAGTTCTTTAACACAATAACATCGGTAACAAGAGCATAGCTTTGCCCTTGAGGCCACAACTCACCAGCAAAACGCCTAACGGTGGAACTTCTCAAAACCACCAAGGTTCCTTCTTTATTAATAGCCACAAGCCCATTAGCCCTTAAAATAGCATCAAAGATCCTCCTTAAGTCCCTTTCGCTAACTCCCTCCGGGATAAAGAGGTTTATCTTTATAGAGGAAGGGATATCCCTCTTAGAATAAACGATGTTTGTTTTGGTTCTGGCAGACATAAATTTGATAAAATCCTCCAGTGAGATATCCACCAACTTCAGACTGATCTTTTCAGCAAAAACAGTACATGCTGTTACCAACAGAAACACTGTAATGATCAAACACACCCTTCTTTTCACCATCACTTCAACTCCACAAAGATCGTCTTTAAATGCCCTTTTCTGAGAAGCTCAACGCTTACAGAATTCATGTCTTTCAATGCAGCATACATCCTTAAAAGCCGCTGGACGTTCTTCACAGACTCTCCATTTATACTTATCACAACATCGCCTCTTCTCAAACCAACCTTGTACAAAATGCTTCTTTTGTCTATCCAAGCCACCCTATAACCCACAGCTTCTCCACCCTCAAATGCAGGGACCAACCTTATCTGCGTCATCAACCTGTTAAGATCACTAGCCTCTTTCAAAACAAAGGCTTTATCAAGGCTAACCTTTCCTATCTCTTCCGCAGGCGGGGCAGATGGCCCTGCTTCAACAGTCTTAACCCCTTCCAGAACAAAAGATCTTCTCTCATGCGTTTGTCCATTCTTAAGAACCACGCGATTTCCAACAATTCTCTCAAGGTACCAAACTTTCTCTAACGGTTCCTTAGGCGTCACCACCTCCACAGGAGCACTTCCCTTCTTGAATAACGCCATAGGAACATTCCCCGTCACTATCCCCACCAACTTATAGCCGGCAAGGGTACTTTTATTGGTTACAACAGAAGCAACCGTCCTTCTCTTTTCCCTCTCTACCAGTGCACCGAGGATATTTCTTTCAAGTATGATCTTTTTAACTGCCAAAGCACCTTTTTCATTACGATCCCTGAAAGAGGCCGGGCAACCTATAAGTATGGATGAACCAACAGATCTTGCTGAAACAAAATAGCCCAAAACACCAGTAACGAAATAGGCCAAACAGGCACCAAGAAGGAAAGCGTAAAACAAGGTTACTCTCAAAGCCTGAACCTCCTCTTTACACCGGAAAATTCCCAAACCCCCTCAAGGCTTAACCCTTCTTTTGTTAGATACCCTCTCGCCTCCATCCTAAGGTTTCTTCCTTTTACCAACAGTTGCTTTATCAGGTAAGCCCCTCTTCTAAAAGTTCCGTCAATAGTGAGAGTCAATCTCCTCCCCTCCAAGTGAAAAGGAGCGTAGCCAAGTTGCTTAAGTAGAAAGTTCAACAACTTAACATCTACATCCCCCACAACCTTCACCCGTTCCCATCCCCACCGTAAGTTTATATCACCTGTTGCATCCCCTTTCTTAACCCTCAACTTCGTCGGGAAAAAGCGAAGAGCCACACTGTCAAAGCTAAGAGTCCTTCCCCAAAGACAAAGCTTCAAAGAAGAAAGCCTTAAAGTGCCTAATCCAGAATCCCTATCCTCATAGCTGATGCCCACTCCAAAGTTCTGAGAAACCTTCCCCAAAAAATAATCTACGAGCACCTCCCATGGGGAAAACAACAGGAGCGAAGATAAGAAAGAGAATAAGAAAACGACAGCAACGACCCAACGCTTCATTCATTAATCCTCTGTCCTGTTCCTGTACAGAAAGATCACAAAATCGGCGTAAAGATCTTTGTCTATCTTTTTCTTCTTCAAAAACTGCTCTCTCACCAAGGTAAGAGCCTCGTAGGGATCCATAGGCTCTCTGTAAGGCCTGACGCCAGTCAAAGCCTCATAAATGTCACAGATCTGAACGATCTTTGCCTCATCGGGAATCTTATCCCCGGTAAGGCCTGAGGGGTAACCAGAGCCATCCATGCACTCATGATGGAAAAGGGCAACCGGAACATGCTCTATGTTACCTGTACTCTTCAAAATATCCGCTCCCCAAACAGGATGCATCTTCATTATCCTGTACTCTTCATCCGTCAACTTGCCCGGCTTCTTCAATATCTCATCGGGTACCTTGATCTTACCAACATCATGCATAAAAGCCGAAATAACCAGTTTTTTGTAATCCTCCCCTTTATACCCCAGATGCAGCGCGAAACCAGAAACCAACGCCCCCACATTGGATATATGCAAAGAAGTTGTAAAATCCTTCTTCAAGGTGAAGGCTACCAGGTAGGCAGAGTCTGGATGACTCTCCATGTAACCGGCAAGCTCGCCAGTGAACCTTTTCACCACATCTAAATTCTCCTTATTAGGAAGGGCGAGCACCGTATCCATAAGACTCCCCATCTCACCAAAAACTTCCCTGAGCACCTTGAGATCCGGTTCCTTATTATAAAGCTCCAAAAGCCTCTGATGTATTCTTTCAACTATTATGCGGGTATCTTCCCTCTTAATGTAGAGATTCTTCAAAAGCTCAGCAGACTCCAAAAGGAAACTCTTGGTAACAGGAACACCCTTTCTTTTGTAAAGAACAGGCCTTCCATGATACATCAGATAGATTTCTACATCGGTTAGAAGATCGCCCTCTTTCAGGATCTTTTCGGGCAAGGGCATAAGTGAATCTATAGTTAAATCTACCTCTTCAGCCTTCATCTATCTCCCCAAAACTCCTTAAAGAAACGGATATTTACATCCACCAAAAGATCCTGATCTACACCAAGCGCCTTTGAAGCAGATGCGATTCCTTCTCGTAAAGTAATGGCAGATCCGAAAAGCCTCCCTTCTTCATTATAGCACGCACCATCCTTTTTATAAACCCATATCCTTCCCATTTTCATAGAGCTAAGATCCGATGCGGCAAGGGGCATGGCATCTGAGACGAACACCAATTTATCTTCCTTCAACCTATAGGCCATCTTCAAAGCTGCAGGATGAATGTGGGAAAACTGAGGGATAATCTCGCAGTACACATCCATCACAAGAGCCGCAGCCACGGCACCAGGAGCTCTGTGGTGAAAAGGGCCCATGGCATTGTAAAGATGCGTCACCATTTCAGCTCCTCTCTCAATATAGCGACAGGTCTGTTCGTAACTCGCCACAGTGTGGCCTATGGAAACCTTAACCCCGTTGGCTCTCAACAACTCCAACACCCTGTAGTCATCATCCCGCTCCGGTGCAACCACCATCAGCTTCAACACATCGGCAAACTCCTCCACAAGGCTCTTTAGCTCTTCAAAGATCCAGCCTTCTATGTAGTCTCTTCTCATACCACCCGCCTTTTCGGGATTTATGAAGGGTCCCTCTAAGTAGGCCCCCACTATACCAGGCTCTTCAGACATAGCCTCGCGAAGGGCAGAAAGGTACCTTCTCAACCTCTCATAGGGCAGGGTTGCATAGGCGGCTAAGAGAAAGTGAGTTCCATGCTCTCTATGTGCCTGATAAGCCTTAAGAATATCCTCAACCCTATCGGTGGCAAAGGAACAACCGCCACCACCGTGAACATGCTGATCAAAAAGCCCATGAAGCCCCTTGCTTTTTTCCACCTCACCCATTTTTATATACCTGCTTTCAATAGTCTCTTAGGAGGAGTTTAAGCATGTTTGAGGTGGAAAGGGAAGTGTGCGAGGAGTTAAGGGAAAGAGCCCAGAAATTAAGGAGGTATCTTTGACATAGATGGAAAGAAAGTGCTGCTAAACGAATTGGAAGAGAAGATATCCTCACCTGAGCTATGGTCTGATCCCACCAAAGCGGCAAAGATTCTAAAAGAGAAGAAGCACACGGAAGCCCTCATTCAGGAGTGGGAGGAGTTAGAGAGAAAGATAGAAGACCTCTTCACCCTCATAGAGTTAGCAGAGGAAGAGGAGGACCTCTCCTTAAAGGGGGAAATTGAAACAGAGATCCAGCAGGCAAAAAAGAAGCTGAAAAAGATGGAGTTTAAGCTCCTGCTTTCTGGCGAGAAGGATCCCAACAACGCCATAGTGGCCATAAACCCTGGAGCTGGAGGCACAGAGGCACAGGATTGGGCGGAGATGCTTTTCAGAATGTACACCAGGTGGGCAAAGTCCAAGGGCTTTGAGGTGGAGATAATGGACTACCAGCCAGCCGAAGACGCAGGGATAAAAAGCGTGACCTTTCTCGTTAAAGGACCCTACGCATACGGGTATCTCAAGGGGGAAAGCGGGGTCCACAGATTGGTGAGAATATCGCCCTTTGACGCCAACAAGCGTCGCCACACCTCCTTCGCATCGGTCTTCGTTTATCCTGAGATTGAGGAAGATATAGAGGTGGAGATAAGACCTGAAGATCTAAAGATAGAGACCTTTCGCGCGTCCGGTCCCGGAGGACAGCATGTGAATGTGACCGACTCGGCGGTGCGTATTACTCACATCCCCACAGGGATAGTGGTGCAGTGTCAGAACGAAAGATCCCAGCTGCGAAACAAAGAGATGGCCATGAAGATACTGAGGGCAAGGCTATACGAACTCAAAAGGAGAGAGCTGGAGAAAGAGAAGGAGGAGCTTGAAAAGAGTAAAAAGGAGATAGCGTGGGGAAATCAGATCCGCTCCTATGTACTTCACCCCTTCAAACTGGTAAAGGACTTGCGAACGGGTGTGGAAAAAAGTAATGTAGCTGCGATGGCTGTACTTGATGGAGAGATTGACGATTTTATAGAGGCTTATCTGTTCTCCCAAAAGGGAGAGAGCACACACGCCCTGGACTTTTCGGGGGGTGCCCGCACAGCGGGTTCCCGGGAGGAAGAAGGGGCGGAGGAAAAAACCAACTGAGGAGGAGGTATCATGGCCGTAGTAACCATGAAGCAGCTGCTTGAAGCCGGTGTCCACTTTGGGCACCAAACCAGGCGGTGGAATCCCAAGATGAAGCCCTACATCTACACCGCCAGAAATGGGATCTACATCATTGACCTGCAGAAGACCCTTCAGATGATGGAACAGGCGTACCAGTTTGTCCGCGACAGGGTTGCCGAAGGAGCCAAGGTGCTGTTCGTTGGCACCAAAAAGCAGGCCAAAGACGCCATTGAAGAGGAGGCAACCCGCTGTGGCATGTACTACGTGAATCACCGCTGGATAGGCGGCACCCTGACAAACTTCAAGGTTATAAGGCAGAGTATTGAAAAGCTCAAAGAGCTGGAAAGGATCAGAGACGAAGGTGCATCTGAAGGCTACACCAAGAAGGAGTGGATGAAGCTTTTGAGGAAGATAGAAAAGCTTGAGAGAAACTACAAAGGCATAAAGAATATGGAGGAGCTTCCCGACATCATTTACATAGTTGATCCCAGAAAAGAGAGAAACGCGGTAAGGGAAGCGAGGAAGATGGGCATTCCCATCGTGGCAATAGTGGATACCAACTGTGATCCTGACGAGATTGATGTTATCATTCCGGGAAACGACGACGCCATAAGGGCCATAAGGCTTATAACCTCCAAGATAGCAGATGCCGTTATTGAGGGACAGCACATCTTTAGGGAGAAGATAGGAGCCACCGAAGAGGTGGTGGAGGAAGGCGAGGTCTACACCATGGAAGAGGCCCTCAAAGAAGAGGACAAGACACCCTTTGAAGAGGGCTACGAGGAGTACGAAGACATCTACGAAGACGAAGAATAGAGGGGGTGCATCATGGCTATAACGGCACAGATGGTAAAGGAGCTGAGGGAGCGCACCGGCGCAGGTATGATGGAGTGCAAAAAGGCCCTCCAGGAGGCCAACGGTGATATAGAAAAGGCCATAGAGATACTGAAGAAGAAGGGTATAGCGAAAGCTGAGAAGAAGGCTTCAAGGGCTACCAAAGAAGGCCTCATTGGCTCCTACATCCACATGGGCGGAAAGATCGGCGTTCTCGTTGAAGTAAACTGCGAGACAGACTTTGTGGCAAGAACCGATGAGTTCCAGGCATTGGTGAAGGATATAGCCATGCAGATAGCGGCTATGAATCCTAAGTACATATCACCGGAAGATGTACCCGAGGAGGTTATAGAGAAGGAGAAAGCCATCTACAGGGAACAGGCCCTTGAAAGCGGTAAACCCGAACATGTTGTGGATAGGATCGTTGAGGGCAAGATGAAGAAGTTCTTTGAAGAGGTATGCCTGTTAGAGCAGAAGTTCATCAAGGACGACAGCAAAAAGGTGAGGGACATAATCACAGAGGCAATAGCCAAACTCGGGGAGAACATCAAGGTTTCAAGGTTTGTGAGATTCCAGATAGGCGTGGAGAGCTGATGGAAAATAGAGAACCCAGGTATAAACGGGTTCTTTTGAAGCTTTCGGGAGAGGTGTTAGCTGGAAAAAATGGCTTTGGTATTGATTCCGAATCCCTGCTGCGCCTATCCCAGGAGATAAAGGAAGTTTGGGAGGAGGGGGTACAGGTAGCCGTCGTTATAGGAGGGGGCAACATCTTCCGAGGCCTTTCGGGCACAAAGACCGGAATAGACAGAGCCACCGGCGATTACATGGGTATGCTTGCCACCCTCATAAACGCCCTCGCCCTTCAAAGCAGCTTGGAAAAGCTTGGCGTACCCACCCGTGTAATGACCCCCTTTGAAATAAGGCAGCTTGCCGAGCCCTACATCAGAAGAAGGGCCATAAGGCATTTGGAGAAGGGAAGGGTAGTTATCTTTGCAGGAGGAACGGGCAATCCCTTCTTCACCACCGACACAGCCGCTGCCCTAAGG
>JALWBK010000003.1:0-822 GCA_027037155.1 bacterium
GGTTTCCGGTTCTCCATACACCCACTGGTGGTTTTCCAGAGCAAGAAGAAGAGCCTTTGTGAGATAATTCTTCTGAGGTGATGTCCATGAAAAAGCTTCCCATTGGTATAAGCAGTTTTGAGGAGATCATAACGGGCGGGTATTACTATGTGGACAAATCTCTCCTGATAAAGGAAATATATGACCTTGCCGGAAAAGTAAAGCTAATAACACGACCTCGCAGGTTCGGGAAAACCCTTAACATGGACATGATACGGCATTTTTATTCCATGGACGGGAAGGATCTTTTTGAGGGTCTTAAGATATGGGAGGAAGAAGCTTTCATCAGGGAGCATTACCACAAGTATCCGGTGGTTTTCTTGTCGTTTAGAACCATAAAACAACTGAATTGGAAAAAGGCTGCAGCTGCCATTAAAAAGCTTCTTTATAAATTGGTGATAAACCAGATTGACGATTCAAAGATAGTAAGCTTGTATGAGAGAGAAAACGCATCATATGAAGATGCGCTCCTTGACATTACAGAAGCTTTGCATCGCAAGCATAAAAGGAAAGTAATCCTTCTGATAGACGAATACGATGTACCCATAGAGGCGGCATACACATATATGCACAAAGACCCTGAATATTACGAGGAAATGGTGGCTTTCATGAGAAACCTCCTAACTGCAGCACTGAAGGACAACCCATATCTTGAGTTCGCAGTTCTCACAGGTGTCTACAGAGTTGCAAAAGAGTCCATATTCTCCGGACTTAACAATGTCGCTGTTTACACCATTTTTGAGAACGAAATGGCGGAAAGGTTTGGCTTTTTAGAAGAAGAAG
>JALWBK010000003.1:832-1557 GCA_027037155.1 bacterium
CAGTCTTTGCAACCTTATTGGATCAACTCATCCAGCAACGACATCATAATAAAACAGATAGAGACAAACCCTTTCCTTCAGCAGGATCTGGACAGGCTTTTATCGGGAGATGAGCTAATCGTCCCAATAGATCCCTACCTTTCCCTGAGAGAGATAGACCAAAACCCATCAGGCGTGTGGACTCTCTTTGCGCATGCGGGATATCTGAACGCCGTCTGGATCTCACCAAGGGAGTACCAGGTCTTCGTTCCAAACAAAGAAGTTGAGCTCTTTTACAAGGAGAAGGTCATGCTGTGGCTTGAGAGAAAGTCAAGAGTATCGTTTTACCAGATGCACCAGTCACTAAGAGAAGCGTTGATGAAAGGAAGAGCGGAAAAATTCACAACTCTCCTTGAAAGGTACCTTGAAAATTCCCTTAGCTACTTTGACATAGGTTACGATGATGCTGAGCGCGTTTACAAAGCCTTCGTGCTTGGAATGCTCTCGATGGCAAGCAACGGGTACATCGTTGAGACAGAAGCGGAGAGCGGGTATGGTAGAGTGGATGTCGCCGTTTATCCGAAAGACAGAAGGTTTGGAAAATACGCATTGGTGATGGAGCTAAAAAAAGCCGAAAGGGAGGATGAACTTGAAAAAGCAGCCCAGCAGGCCCTTGGGCAAATCCAAGAAAAAGGGTACGCTGCCAAGTACGAAGGGATGGGCTATGAAGTGATTGCGATAGGTAT
>JALWBK010000004.1 GCA_027037155.1 bacterium
ATTCACACCCACACCAGTGCTTGAAAAGGATGAAAAGGGAAAACGCATTAGAACTATGTTACTTTACCAGAGCTCTATTGAAAAGATGAAAAAAAAGAAACTCAAAAGGTATATCCCCTCCCACAGGGAAGAAGAGGGAGACTTTGAAAATGCCCTAAAGGCCATGAAGGAGAGGATGGCAAGAAAGGAAAGCATGATAATCTCACTCTTAAAGAGACACAGGGAGTGCACTGTCTTTGAGATAATCAAAGCGCTATATCCAGAACACAAACCCACAGGCATATACGTACTTGCCTCCGATGTTATTGGGAGACTGGACCTTTTAGAAGCAAGGGGGGTGGTAGGGTGTCGCCAAAGAGATGGTTTGTACTACTACTATTTGTGCTAACTCCCCTGCTTGTCAGTGCTAAAGAGCTACTGCTGGAAAGCACCAGATACAATGTGTACTTTGCCTTTATCAAGGTCGGAGAGGCCGAAACCAAGCTTTACAAGTCAAAAAACGGCACTTACAGAGCCATCTCCCGGGCATACACCACTGGCATAATCGACAAGATCTACACGGTGAGGGACTACTTGGAATCAACCTTCACTGACTCGCATTTTATCAAATACAAGGCAAGGATACGCGAAGGACACTACAGGCGAGACGATCTTATAACTTACAATCCAAAAACTGGCACAATTACTTACATTAAAAACGGCAAACTGAAGCGAAAGGGCAGGGTCGAAGGGCCTGTATTTGACATGCTCTCCTCCTACTTTGCCTACAGAAAGCACCTGAAGGCAGAATTCACAGTGACATCCGGCAAAAAGGAAGCAAAACCTAAAATAAAGTGCCTCTCCAAAAAGAAGGTGTATGTGTGCAAACTCTGGGTGCCGGTAAAGGGGCTTCTCGTTTCCAGAAATCCTAAAAAGCCGGTGACTATGTACATTGACAAGAGGACCCGTATCCTACTTTTGTCAAAGATACCCACAAGATGGGGAACTATAAGGATAAAACTCAAAGGTGCTGGCCATGGCAAAGACGGTGCTAATCATAGGAGGAAATAACTCAGGGAAGACAAGAACAGCCCTTGATATGGTAAAAGAAAAACCTCGGTTATACGTGGCAACGGCGATATCCTACGATCCTGAGATGCAAAAGAAGATACTTGCCCACAAGAAAGAGCGAATAGAATGGGACAGCATGGTGAACCCACTGCTGGAAACAGAACAACTCAAAATCGCCTTTGACACTAAGATCTACCGCTCTTTAGTGGTGGACTGCATGGGTTTCTTCGTGCTCAACGCCCTAAACTCAGGGATAGACCCTGTGCACAGGATCATAGAGTTCTTCAACATGGTTAAAGAGGCCGTTAACTTTTCAGTCTTTGTCTCCAACGAGATTGGAATGTCTCCCATTCCCCCTTACAGCTTCTCCAGACACTACCTTAAAGAGTTGGGACGGGTTAACAAGATCTTAGCGCAACGCTGTGACGAGACATACCTTGTGATAGCAGAAAAGGCTCTAAAGATAGGCTAAACACAAGATGGTAATGAGAAAAAGAAGTGTTGAG
>JALWBK010000005.1 GCA_027037155.1 bacterium
AGTCTTTCAAGCATTAGATTGTTGGCGATATCTTCAATTTCGGTTAGTAGGATACGGGATATTCCCTTTCTTCTCCAGTTCTTAGAAACTGTAAGCCTCACTTTACCTACATATTTGGACCATCCAAACTCTCTCATGTGCAGGGTAGACACAGCTACTACTTTGCTTTCGTAAAGGGCAATCAGAGGGAGTATCCGCTCGTAGTTGATGTTTTTGCACCAGCCTTCTATTACCTTAGGATCCCTCACATTGTCCTTCATAAGGGCAACATCCTCATCGTTCAGCTCTTGGAAGAAGTACTCCTGTAAAGAAGCCCGATCTTCCGCTTTTAATGGTCTTAAGGTAATTTGATCACCACTCTTTAATGTTTTTGTTTTTGGATATTGGAGTAGCAAGTCTTCTATTAGCATCTTTTTCTATCCTCCTTTTAGTAAGCTACAGCAATTTCCTCCTCTTTTACAAGAGGCTTTTTATCTTGGATTATTATACCACTGTCTCATTAGCTTTGCATAGCAACTCGTGTAAGTGTTAATAACAATGCATTAGTTTTACTAAAATGCGTATAAGTTATTGAAAATAAGTGATGAAATTGGTAATAGTTTCGTTCGTAAATTTTGGGAAAACATTTTATTTTAGTATTGACAACCAGTGTTGTTTTATCTAAAATTAGACCCGAGGTAAGGGGTGAATCCCCTTACAGATGTAATTGTTGTCCTTGTTTTTGGCAGTTGCTACCGTAAAACATTTTTTGGGAGGGAGTGATGGCGAAGGAAGTTGTTATCAAAAGTCGTGAGGACGCTATGAAGCTAACCTCCTACGAGGAGCGTCCGTGGCCCATTACTCCGCCGCCCTCTCAGGAAGAGGTGATGAAGATTTACGCCAAGAGGAAGGCGGAGGAATTTGGTAAGTGGTGTGAGGATAATCTGCGGTTTGAGTACAGCTTTTCCAAACCTGAGGCGCTCCAGGGAGTGAGGGTGCTGGAGGTTGGTCTCTGGCGTCTGAGTCACATGTTTGCTGCGTCTTTGCTTGCGGAGCTGGGAGCAGAAGTGATCAAGGTAGAACCTCCTGAAGGTGATCCCCTGAGAAAGCTGGCTCCCTTTGGAAGGGAAGAGTATATGTTAGAAGATCGCTACACAGGTGAGAAGTGTGGGCTGGAGTTCATCCATGAGATGAGAAACAAATACTCAATCACATTGAACTTGGAAACGGAAGAGGGGAGAGAGATTTACAAGAAGTTGATTAAGACCGTGGACATTATCTTTGAGGGATATCCTCCAGGCTGGACCGATGAGAGGGGTATCGGCTATAGGCAGTTGTCTCAGATCAATCCCAGGTTGATCTACGTGTGGATAGGCCAGGTTGGACAGTGGGGACCTTGGAAGGACAGGGTTTCCAAATTTGGTCAGTGGATGCTTGAGCCTTTTGGTCAGTGTGCCTGTTCCTTTGTACATAACACTGGTTATCCACCTGATCTCATGCCAAGAGGAAAGGGAGGAGATCCTACCAGATCTGGTGTATGGCTGGCCGATTATGTTGCTGGAGAGCAGGCTGCAGTCAATGCTTTGGCGGCGCTTTACTGGAGGGATGAGGTAAGTGGTGAGGGTCAGTTCATAGAAGTGACCGCTGCCGAGGCTATGATGGACATTTTGGACTTTGATATCACATGGTACGGCTTCAATGCTTCTATCAAGGCCAGAACCGGCTCTTGGGATCCCAATCTGAACCAGTACGCATGGAATCCTTGTAAGGATGGATACATGATGATTGGTGGTCAGACCGACAGGCTCTGGTACCGTATCTGTATGTGTATTGAGAGAGACGAGCCTGAATTTGGTAGGCTGATAACAGAAGATCCTGCTTTGAAAGAGGTGGCCGCAAGAAACGCTCTTGAAGCATTGGTTAAGACCTATACTCTCACCACACGCTGGTTGAGGAATGTCAACAGAATTGAGGCAGAGCAGAAATTGCTTGAGTACGACATTGCAGCGGGACCCCTTCTTTACATCGATGAGACGTGCGAGTTCCCGCACTTCAAGTATAGACCTTGGGTGTATACTATTGAGGACGAGCATTACGGAACCATACTTTATGCCACATCTCCCAACTCCTTCCAAATGAGGACTCCTGCCAGGGTGAAGTGGCTTGGAAGGCCTCTGGGCAAGGACAATGAGGAGATCTTTATGAAGTATCTTGGAATTGATCAGCTTAAATTAAGAGAACTTAAGGAGAAGGGGGTAGTGTGATGTTGGAGAAGGAAAGAATACCAATTGAGGAGCAGCCGGGACCTAAGTCAAAAGAAGAGCTTGATGCCAATAAGGTCCCCTTTGAGGAGTACTGTAAGAGGGTTTTTGATCCAGGTAATGAGTTTGAGAAACCTGCAGCTCTGCACGGTGTAAGGTGGATGAGCTGTACCATGTACATCTTTACTCCTCACTCCGTGTCAAATTTGGCGGAGTTGGGGGCTGAAGTTATTAAAATTGAGATGCCCCGAATGGGCGATCCCATGAAGCATACCTCTCCCTTCAACGAATGTTACTACTATCCTTTGCATGATGAGCGTCCCCTTACCGGTCAGGGAATAGGATGTGTGAACGCTAACGTTAACGAGTACTTCATCACCATGGATTACCACCATGATGAGATGAAAGATGCCTTCTACAGGCTTGTGAAGATGAGCGATGGATTGACCGAGTGTTACAGACCTGGAACCTTTGACAGGTGGAAACAGTCATACAGGTATCTGCAAGAGATCAATCCCAGGTTTATATACGTTTGGGGTGGTGGCTTCGGTTACGGTCCCAAGGTCTTCGGTGGTTCCTACGACATTCTCGGTCAGGCACATGCGGGACTGGCGTCTATTACCGGTTTCCATGAGGACTTTGGAGGCCATCCAGTCAAACACACCAACTGGTGTATAGACTGGTATTCTGGAACCATGATTACAGTAGCCGTTTTGGCTGCCCTTTACTGGAGGAGGAAAACCGGTCTTGGAACCATGATAGAGTTCTCTCAGGTCCAGTGTGCCACCAGGTGTTGTGGATACGGAGTGCCCCTTTATGGAAGGTTTGGAATCGTTAGGCAGCGTTGGGGCAACTGGGATACCCAGCTTTGCGTGCATGGTATCATCATCTGTGGAAAATCCGATTATCCCGATGCCAAGAATCCTCAGCTCAGGGATGAGGCAAGGTATGTGATGGTTAGTGCCTTCCAGGATGACGACTTCAAAGAGCTATGTAAGGTAATTAAGAGGGAGGATCTCTGGCAGAAGTACCAAAGGTTCAAAGATAGGGTGGAAGCGGAGGCTCAGGTTGAGATCTATGACGCCCTTGAGAAGTGGGCTGCTGACAAGTCCAGAAACGAAGTGGTGAAGATCCTTACTGAAGCTGGACTTCTTGCCATGCCGGTTTACAACGACAAAGAGGTTTACGAGAGCCCCCACTACAGGGAGAGGGGTACCATTAGATGGCAGTTTGATCCCATCTTTGGCGATCAGTTGGTCCACTCCACCTATTCATGCGGTCTCATGAGCAAGACTCCCAGACGTAAATACTGGGACTTCAGGCCTGTTGGTGCTGACAACGTGAAGATCTACCACGAGATGCTTGGCTATTCTATCAGTCAGATAGAAGAGTGGTACAAGAAAGGTCTCATCTAATTTAGGAGGTGGTAAAGATGTGTGATATCATCTGGTGCAAAAAATGTGATACGGTTAATTACCTTGATCCCTTCAACTTCTGGAACTGGGAAGGAAAGATCAAGTGTGCTGGCTGTGATACGGTTTACTATATACACATGATACAGGGGCACATGTATAAAGGGCCTGAGGAGAGGCCCGGAGAGGAGCCGGACATCCTGCCCTTGTATGCCGACAAACCTAACCAGGGATATGAAAAGATTCTTCCGGGTACTCCGGGTAAGACAAGACCTTACAACTGTCTGCCCAGAGAGATCTATTTAGGTAAGGCGGATCACAGGAAGTTTAGTATCCGTGGTTACCCCATGAGGGCCTGGGCACCACAGCCTCCGTCTGCTGGTATTGCTGGTTCCCATGGCTTCAAGTGGGATATTGAAAAGCTCTCCCCAGAGGTGTGGGAGGAGTTCCTTGAGAAGAAGAAAAAAGGTGAAGCCAAGGATTGGTAGGGAGGGATGAGATGGTTGATAAAAAAGAGATGACACCAGTTGAGTTTTTGGATTCTATACTTGAACCGGAGAAGCAAACAGATCATCTGTGCTGGAAATGCAAATACTTCAAGCCCGTTTTGAAGGGTTCAAGCTTTCCGCCGGCGGATATAATTGGGTACTGTAAAAAGATACACTGGCCCTTCTACTGGGTTGTGCCGGAAAAGTATGTGATCAAGGAGTGCTACGCGTATGAGGCAAAGAAATAGTCCACAGTGGGTTCTCGGGGAGATCCCTCAGGTTCCTCGGGAGAAGATAGAAAGGGAAATAGCGGATGCTAAGATGATTATCCAAGGTTGGAAGAGATCTTACATGAAGATAGCAGAGGAGATTGGGGGAGGTGAATTCCTGTGTGAGGAATACTGGGATGAGATCCAGGAGTTCGCCTCTCCCTACCTTTACAGGATGGTGATGTGTGGCTTCATCACCCGAGAAGAGTATGTGGAGTTTATGAGGTTTTGTGAGGGACAGGTGGAGGAACTGAGGGATCACATAAGAAGAATAGAAGAAAAGTTAGGAGGTTAGAGATGCCTGAAAGGTGTAGGGTTATCCTATGTGGCTTTGATCCAATGCTGGTTAGAGGATACGTAAAGACGGGCTTTAGGGCTATATGGTGGTATCTTCCTAAGGAGCTTTATGAGGAATACAATGTGCAGCCTGGCGATAAGATCTGTGGTAAGCTGTTGGCCGTGTATAACTATAACGGAGAAAAGACCCATGAGCCCAATCTTGATGTGGAGTGGCCTACTGCTCAGGAGACGGGGTACGCTGTGGTCGTTCCGGGATCTGCCATTGTTAAGTTCCAGTTGACGGAGTTTCACTTTATAGAGTTTGAGATACAGAAAATTAAGAAGCTGAAAGGGTACAAGGAAGAGAAGCTCTCACATGCTGATGAGGCAATGTCTCAAGAGGATATTGAGGCCATGGAAGCCATTGAGGAAATTAGAAAGGTACCGGTCTATGAGGAGATTGAGGTATATCCAGGTGAGATGAAGCAGAGGAAGTGGTGGCCTGATGATAAGATGAAACTGGAGTTCCACTTGGACTTCGTCCCACCGTAAAAGAGAGGTTTACGGATGCCCCCCTGCTATGGGGGGCATCTTTTTAAGAAGGTTCCATGCCCTTTTGTCCGCTGGTGCCAAAGTAAGCTTTTCTACCTCCTCGGGACTAAAGATTCTTGCGTCCTGACAATCCACTGGTTTGGGAGGTTGGTGGGTTTCCGCTAAGATAAAGTG
>JALWBK010000006.1 GCA_027037155.1 bacterium
CTGTGAAGAGAAAGGTGACGGTGTCACTTCCCCATGGTGAGAGCTCCTTTGTAGGTTCTACCTTTACCTTAAAGGTGGGGTTGGGAAAATTTAGACGTTTCAACTGCTGTATAACTGCTTGTGAGAGCTCTTCTGAAGCCCGTTGTCTCTTTGCGGAAATCTCTTTTGCGAGTTCTTCTAATTGCTTTTTTATTTGCTCTATCTCTTGGATGAGGCTCTCCTTTTTAAAGACACGGTTGTTTAGCTCTTCAAGTCTCTGCTTGGCCTCTTGGTAGAATGAAAGCACCTCTTCAAGTGTGTTTCCGTACTTTCTCTTTAGTTTGTCCAAGATAGAGAGCCTTTCCTCAATTTGGGTAAGCCTTTCTTCTGAGTATTCTATGCTTTCTGAGAGGCTGAGGATTGATAGCTTTGCGCTTTCCATTCTGTCCAAGCACTCCTCAAGCTGAAGGATGGCCTCCTTTGCGTCTCCGCTTATGTCTTCTATTTTCCTTAGCTCTTGTATGGCTTCAGAGATCAGGTACGAGGCATTGACCTCCCCTTCTGAAAGAAGGTACGCGATCTTTTCCGATACCTCTTTTATCCTCTGCATGTTTGATAGAAGATTCCTTTCCCTCAGTAGCTCCTCTTCTTCCTGTAGGGAGATGGAGGCTGCTTCTATCTCGTTAACCACAAAGTTTAGGTAGTCTATCTCTCTTTGTACCTCTCTTTCCCTTTGTAAGAGCTCTTCAAGCTCCGACGCCTTTTGCCTGTATAACCTGTAAAGCTGGTGGTAGTGGTTTGTGAGCTCTTCTATACCGGCGTATCTGTCCAAAAGCCTTCTCTGGTAATCACTGTTAAGTAGCTTTATGCTCTCTCGTTGTCTTTGTATTTCAACAAGGGGTCCTGTTATCTCCTTAAGGTTCTTTAGAGTTACTTGGGAGTCGTTTATGTAGGCTCTACTTTTGCCGTTTCTTTGGACAATGCGTCTCACAATGATTTCGTCCTCTGCAGGAATTCCAATGTCTTCCAGCTTTTTGAGCGTTTCTTCAGTGGCTTGGAGGCTCATTTCCACTTTTAGATATTGGGCATCCGGATGTATCAGCTCTTTTCCAGCTCTTCCTCCGCAGGCTATGGATATGGCGTTGATTATCAGGCTCTTTCCAGATCCGGATTCTCCTGTGATGACGTTAAAGCCAGGGTCAAAGTCAACCTTTAGCTTTTTAATTATGCCAAGGTTTTCTATGAGGACCCACGTGATCATATCTTCAGTCTTGTTACATACGTTCTTAGGCCTTTTTCCAGCAGGTAGTCTCTGAAAAGATCTATGTACTCGCTGTCAAGGTGTTGAGTTAGCTTGGAGGCAATATCATCCCATTCCTTTGTGTCCAAAAGGGTACCCTCTTCTTCGTAAAACAGTATGGGACCTCTCAGGGTGGAGTTGTAGTATCTTTTGGCTTTTTTGATCTGTATCAGGTTATCCTGTGACATGGTGCCAAGAACCAGGATGATCCCTGTCCTCTCTCGTATAGCATTTATCCTTTCCTGTAGCTTCTTTACTTTTTCCTTTAGATCTTCAATGGATGCCGAAAGGTTGTCCAATTCCTCTTTTCTTTTCAAGAGCTCTTCCGCTGTGCTTTTGGTAAATGTGGGAAGCTTTTCTAAGGTTTCTTTCAACTTTTCCGTATTGTTAAGCAGGTTCTTTAATATAGGACGCAGTTTGGCAGCGTTTTCTTTAAGCACAGGTTTCATGTAGCTTACTATGAGGTTTATACAGCCGTTGATCCTTCCCTCAAGCTTCTTTATCTGTCCAAGCAAACTCTTGATCTTCAGCTCTTCCTGTCCAATGGTGCCTTGAAGATTTGCTATCTCCCTCTTGATGGCTGGTACTTCCTCTGGTTCAGTAATTAACTTGTTAAAATCACGGGCCTCTTCCACACAGATGAAGTCGTAAGCGTAGAGATTTGAGTACCTCAACGCTTTCAAGGCCACTATGCGCTTTGCCCTTATAGTGGTTCCTGACACTGTGTGGGCAAAGGTTTCCTCTGATACTATAGTGGCGTTTACTGCACGCTCTATAAATGCCTTCTTCGCTTCAACCTTTGCTCCAGTAACAGCCTTTATTTTGCATATATCGGCCTTTATGACGGCATCCTTAGCGACCATGCCTTCAATGATCACTTCTGAGGCCTCAATTACCGCTTTTCTTCCAACGTTTCCCTTTATTATAACGCTCTTTCCAGGGGAGATGATTTTGAAGTCATCTTTTACGGCGTCGTGAAAGACACTGTCGCCTTTGCCTGTAACCTCTAAATTGACGCCTGTATCTTTGAAGACAATGTTGCCAGTGGTGTAATCCACCACCTTTTCTTTCACATACTCCGAGAGTCCCATTTTTCCATTTTCAATGTAGAGATACCCATCTTGCAGTGCGATTATTTCGTAGATGATCTTGTCGGTTTTATGGATTTCTCTGACCTCCAAGGTTTCTCGGTCAACCTCAAAGGGTAAGGGAGGGATGTCAGAGTAGGGAATGATCTCTCCTGTTACCTTTATACCAATCTCTCCAGGGGTGTATTCTATGGTGGCCACTTTACTGCCCTTGGAAATTTTCTTGTCTGTGTATCCTCGGTCTTTAAAGTCTATCCTTCCTGTTCTCTCGTTGATGATCTTTCCTGCAGGGGTGATGAGGGGGATGTAGTATATCTCTCTTCTGTAAGGTTCTTTAGGCGGTTTGCCTTCAGCCACTTTGAAGGAGTAGGGCTTTTTGACCTTGTACACGAAGTGGATGGCCTTTCCCCAATCATCTATTATCTTTTCCTCAGGCAGGATCCCGTATATGACCCCTTCCATGTAAAGAAGCTTGCGGGTCTCTTTAATCAGCTCTTCTTTTTGGGTGGGGGTAAGTTCAATCTTTCCCTCTGCCTTTTCAAGCTGGTTTTTTGATAGCTGCATACGGAAGGTTGGCAGAACCTTTAGGTAGGCGTACGATTCCTTTTCCCTATCGTCTATGTCTACTAAACAGTCAAAGATAGTGATTACACCGGGAACTTTCAGTGTTATGCTTATCTCTGTCTCAAGAAAGAATCTTCCATTTTCTGGACCTACAAGCTCTGAAGAGAGGATTTCAAAGTCCAGCTCCTGTACAGGAACCTGGAGCTTCTCTGCATACTCTTCAAGTGTTCTTTTGATGTCTCTTGTTTTTATTCTTTCTTCCACTCCTATTCCCCCCTTTTTTTGATACAAGGGACTCAACGGTCTTGCACGCTGGATAGCCGCTACAGGCTAAAAACTTTCCATATCTTCCCTTTTTTATAACCATAGGCTTTCCACATTTGGGACACTTTATGGGGCTAAACTCTTCTAATTTAAGCAGATTTTTACCAGCTCTGTCCAGCTCTTTGGAGAAGACATCGTAAAACTCTCTTATGCTTTCCTGCCATTGCCTATCTCCCTGGGCGATTCTGTCAAGGTCTTCCTCCATGTTTGCCGTGAAGGATGTGTCTATCAGCTTGGGGAAATTTCTACTCAAGACCTCAGAAACTATGCGGCCCAGGGGTGTTGGGACGAGAGCCTTCTTCTCTCGCACCACGTATCCCCTGTCTATTATGGTGGAGACAATAGTGGCGTAGGTGGAGGGTCTTCCTATTCCCTCTTCCTCAAGCTTCTTTATCAGGCTTGCCTCGGTGTAGCGTGGAGGTGGGGAGGTGAAGTGCTGTGTCTTCTCAAGCTTGATGAGCTTGAGCTCTTCCTGTTCTTTTAGAGGCGGGAGTTGCTTGCCTTCCTCTTCCTCATCTTTGTAAACAGCGGTGAAGCCGGGAAACTTGAGCACCGATCCTGTGGCTTTAAAAATGGCTTTGTCAGCCCTTATGTGGAAGGTGGTGGTGAGATAAACGGCAGGCTTCATTTGAGAGGCTACGAATCTCTGCCAGATGAGCTGGTACAGCTTCCAGTGATCCTCTGGTATCTTTCCTCTAAGGGACTCGGGTGTTCTTGCTACATCTGTAGGTCTGATGGCTTCGTGGGCGTCCTGAGCACCCTCTTTGGTTTTGTACTGTACTGCCTTTGAGGGTAGATATTCCTTGCCAAACCTCTCCTTTATCAGTGTTCGCACTGCCTTTAGAGCTTCCTCGCTGACCCTCACGGAATCGGTTCTCATGTAGGTTATGAGGCCCACGGGTCCTTCACCGGGTATCTCCAGACCTTCATAGAGCTGTTGGGCTAAAAACATGGTCTTTTGGGCTGAGAAGCCAAGCTTCTGAAAGGCCTCTTGTTGCAGGGTGCTGGTGGTGAAGGGAGGTTTTGGCTTTTTCTTCCTCTCCTTGCTCTCTATTTTCTCAATAAGGAAACTGCTTCCCTTTACCTCGTTGTAGATCTTGTCTGCCTCTTCCTTTGAGAGCTTCTCAATCTTTTGGTTGCCGTACTTGAAGAGGATTGCCTTGAATTGGGGTGGTGCGCTTCCTTCTAGTAATGCCTCTATCTTCCAGTACTCTTGGGGAACGAAGGCCTCTATTTCCTTTTCCCTTTCGCAGATGAGCTTAAGGGCTACCGACTGAACCCTTCCAGCGGACAGACCTTTATCTATGCGCCTCCACAGAAGTGGACTGAGCGAATATCCAACAAGTCTGTCCAGTATGCGTCTTGCTTGCTGGGCATTAACCTTCTTGATGTCTATGTCTGTGGGGTTTTCCAAGGCTTCTTTCAGGGCCTTTTCGGTTATTTCGTGGAATATGATTCTCTTCACTTTATCGTCTTTGCCTATCTCTTGGGCTATGTGCCAGGCAATGGCCTCTCCTTCTCGGTCGGGATCTGACGCTAAATAGATCTCCTGGGCCTTATCCGCTGCCTTTTTCAGTTCCTTGATCACCTTTTCCTTTCCTTTGATAACCACGTACTCCGGTTCAAAGTCGTGCTCTATATCCACTCCCATTCTGTTTACTGGCAAGTCCTTTATGTGTCCCATGCTTGCCTTTACCTCGTATTCTCCCTTCAGATACTTGGAAATGGTTTTTGCCTTGGTGGGGGACTCAACTATGATGAGTTTCTTAGGCTTTTTCGTAGAAGCCACCTGTCAACCTCCTTACTTTTCCCTCTATCTCTAATTCCATAAGTTTTACCTGCAACGCTGTAATGTCCATATCAAGCACTTGGGCAAGTTCGTCAACGCTTACGGGTTGTAGCTTGTGTATAACCTTCAGTATGGGATCTGCAGTTTCAGTGGTCGTTTTCCCCGTTTGTATAAGGCTTGCTCCCATCTCCATCAACTTTTTGTTTCCGGAACACTCTAAATCGCAGGTGTACAGTGGTTTGTTAAGTTTTATGGCCCATTGGGCTGTGATAAGGGCTCCGCTTTTTTCGCCCGCTTCAACCACTATTACCTCTTCAGAAAGAGCTGCAATGATG
>JALWBK010000007.1 GCA_027037155.1 bacterium
TACCTGCTCTGGAGGCTATAATAAAAGAGAGCTCTCCCATTTAGCTGGCATACAGGTTGCTAAGGAGGGCAACCGAAGAACAACAGGGAGGTTGGCACCATGGCAGTGAGTCTTCTTCCTCAAAGGGAGGGAGTTTACGCAAGCTTTCCCACCTTTGTTGAGCATAACGGCAAAATTTACATCTACTATAGAGAAGGGAAAAGCAGCGTTTATCAGGTGCATGGGCTTTTTGGCAAGGTAAAAAGAATGCTTTTTGACAAAAGCGACTTCATAAAGATTCTTCGTGGAGAACACACTGATGCTCCATGGAATATAGCTGATGTTAAAGTGGTATTTTCTGAAGAGAACGAACTTGATGCCATAGTTTCAAAATTAGAAGACAATCTATACTCTATTTGCACAAGAAATTTTGTAGCGGGAAAAGACAACACTTGCTTTGTCTCCTTCAACAGCGAACCTGAGTTTATCGAAAGAAAGCCTGTAAGAATAAAAGGACTGAACTTATGCGCCTTTTACGGAAAGGCTTTCAAATCACCTTACGGCTATGTATTTCCTGCCTATGGTGTGCTTGAAAGAGACGGTTTGCAAAGACCGGTTCTTCTGGTGACCGATACGGAAAACTGGGACATCTTGTCTATCCTTCCGACTATGGTTAACGGAAATAGGCTTAACGAGTGTTCAGTGGCGTATCACCAGGGCAGATGGCACATATTTATAAGGGAGGACGATCCGCCTTACGGAATATGGCATGCCGAATCTGAAGATCTAATAAACTGGAGTGAACCAGAAAAACTTTTCTCGAAAGCTCATGCTCCCATGGCTATTTCTTTCGATGGAAAACTCATTTTGGGTTTCAGATATCTCATTGATAACCACAAAAAAGCAGTTGCTTACACGTATCCTTTCGATGAGAGTCTGATCCACATAGCTGACGTGTATTACGGCAACGTGTTTGACGGTGGGTATTGTGATTTTATGGATATTGATGGGTGTTTAGCGATGCTGTATTACTGGGACAGCGGTAGTGGTTTCCCTGAAATTAAATTAAAAACTTTAGACGAAGTAATCGCTGTGGAGATAGCAGCTTAATGAAAGCCGTTGCTTTTGTTCCCGTAAGGCTTACATCTTCAAGGTTGCCGGAGAAGCATTTAAAAAAGATCGGTGATAGAACATTGCTTTCGTGGGTGATCAAGAGATTAAAAGACTGTGCGGAGCTTGACGATATCGTTATATGCGCTCCCGATGAACCAGAGTCCCAGAAACTTACCGAAATCTGCAGGCAAGAAGGCGTAAAACTTTACATCCATCCCGGAGATGTGAACGATGTTGTTGGCAGATTAACCACTGCCGCAAAACTGCACAATGCGGATATATGCGTTCTTGCAAGCGGAGACTGTCCTTTACTTGAGCCTTCCACCATAGATAAACTGGTGGGCTATCTAAAGCGACATCCCGATGTTGACATAGCTGATGTTGCTCCTTTAAACGATAGGCCTCCCATACACGAAGGCATATTTGTAGTAAGAAGAG
>JALWBK010000008.1 GCA_027037155.1 bacterium
GTGGAAGATCTTGCCGAACTCTTTCCGGCTGTAAAATCGGTGGCGGTGGTGCCTGTGGGTCTTACTCGGTTCCGTCAGGGTCTCTTTCCTTTGAAGCCTGTGGATAAGAGTATTGCTAAAGATATTCTTGATGTGGTTCTTTCCATGGGAGAGGACTTTGTGAAAAGGATAGGCTCACGCTTTGTGTTTCCCGCAGATGAACTTTTCATAAAGGCCGGATACGACATCCCTGAAGCTTCGTTTTATGAAGATTTCTTTCAGCTTGAGGATGGGGTTGGGATGCTCAGGCGTTTCATGGATCGAGTAAAGAGGCTTCATAAAAGGCTCAGCCATACGCTTTTTGTTACGGGAGAGGCCTTTGGAGCTTTCTTGAACCAAGCCTTTGAAAAGGCAAAGTGTCAGGATTTTGAGGTTTTGGCGGTTAAGAATAACTTTTTTGGTGATACGGTGACCGTTGCTGGCTTGTTGACGGGAAGGGATGTGGTAAGAGCACTAAAGAATGCTCGTAGAGAGCTTGTGGTGGTTCCCGACGTTATGTTTAACGATGATGGGCTTACCATTGACGATCTCACCGTTGACGATATTGCAAAAAGGTCCGGCAAAGAAGTTTTGGTGGTCCCTACCGAACCTGATGAATTCTGGGATTTTGTGAAACAACTCTAAATCTGACCCCGCAGGTGGAACCTAAAGCCCAACTCATGGATCAAAAATATTTGGCATAGCCATTCTTTTTACAGGAAATCTTGGACTTGACCAATGTGGAGAACTAACACTTTGGGGCAGGGTTCTTTGCCCTGCTCCTCCTTTCCCCAACTGCGTTTTGGGTAGCGTTTCATTAACTGTGTCTAGTACCAATAGGGGGTGATAGTGGTATGAAAGGCAAAGAAAGCATTGACAACAGAAAGGCCTTCCTCCTGTATTTGAGATGGTTTAACACCCAAAAACCCCAATAGGAGGAAGGCCATGGGAGAAAATCTTTCTCTTGAGTTTATACTTGCCACCATTGAGCAAAAGGTCAAGGAGATGGTGAAAGAATTTATAGAAGCCTTGGCAATTGAGGAAAGGGAGCTTTACTTAGAAGAACATCCAGAGACTAAAGCAAATGGATTTTACACCAGGAGACTTGCCACAAAATACGGGGAAATAGAAAACTTGAAAGTTCCCAGGGTAAGGAATGGAAACTTCAAACCGCGCATCATCCCCAGAAGGAGGAAAGCCTTCTTTGACCTTGGAGAGGTGACTATCCTTTTGTTTGCCTCAGGAGCAAGCGTTAGGGATGTGGCCAAGTTTTTGGAGATGGTTTACGGTGTTTACTACTCTCCCTCCAGCCTGAGCAGGCTAACAGAAATAGCCACAGAGAAGATAGAAACTTGGAGGAAAAGAAAGCTTTCCGAAAGCTACTTTGCCATCTATCTTGATGCCACATATATCTCTCTGAGAAGAGGGGAAGTGGACAAAGAACCTGTCTATGTGGCATTGGGGCTTAAACCTGATGGGACAAGGGAAATTCTTGGTTTTT
>JALWBK010000009.1 GCA_027037155.1 bacterium
AAAAAGGGCTGTAATGTAAGTTGCCCTTTCCGTTTCCTTCACTTTTACCCTTTTCATGTCACCTTCCTCGCAAAGAGAAGGTATCCGGTGTGTGCATTCATGAGGTCGTCTGGTCTTAACCTGTCTGGGTTTGTTTTGTAGCGGCGAAGCAGGATCTCAACGATCTCTGTGGTTAGAAAGCCGCTTTCTGGAAGCACCCTCAATAAAGATGAGACCTGGTTTGTGGTGGGAAGCAAAAAGCCTATAGGACCACCGGGCTTCAGTGCCTTCCACGCCGATTCAACCAATTCTTCAGGCACCTTTACGTCTATGAATACTGCGTCAACATCTTTTTCGTCAAAGCCTTCGGTCCCATCCTTTACCTTGAACTCCACGTAATCTGCAAGCTCAACCCTCTGGAGATTCTCCCGTGCCAGCTGGCTAAATTCTCTCCTTCTTTCGTAGGAGTAAACTCTACCAAAGGGCTTTACTGCAAAGGCTAAGGCCATGGTGAGGGAGCCTGAACCGGTACCGCATTCGATGACCCTGCATCCCGATTGCACGTTCAGCCTTAAAAGGATGTAGCCTATGTCTTTGGGGTATATTATTTGGGTTTGCCTTTTGATTCTCTTGATGAAGTCGTAAATGGTGGGTCTTACCACCTTGAAGGGTATTCCTTTACTGCTTTCAATCTCACAGCCGTACTCCTTACCTATGAGCTGTTCAATATCAATAGTGCCCTTGTGAGTGCCGAAAAGCTTCCCGTTCTCTACCGTTACCAGGAACTCCTTCCCTTCGGGAGAGACCAGCAACACGTGATCGCCTTTTCTTATCATGCTGGTATTTGTATTATGTAAACACAGTATTTATCAAGGGGGATGGCATGGGAAAGGCTTTTCTCGTCACAGGCACAGACACCGGTGTGGGAAAAACCTTTATTTCCGTCGGGTTGATAAAGGCCTTTCGGGAGATGGGAATTGATGTAGTTCCCTTTAAACCTGTTGAGACCGGTTGTCCTGAGTACCCTATAGACGGAAGAGCTTTAAAGGAGGCGGCAGAGGTTGATTTGAAGGATGATGAGGTGGTGCCTTATCTTTTTAGGGAGCCTTTGGCACCTGCGGTGGCGGAGGAGGTGGAGGGCAGAATCATAGATTTATCGGTGTTGGAGGAACGCTTTGATGCTTTGAAGGCAAGAAGCGAGCTTGTTGTGGTGGAAGGAGCCGGGGGACTTTTGGTTCCCGTTAAGGAAAGAGTTACCTATGCCGATTTAGCAAATATGTGGAATTTGCCTATTGTGATAGTGGCAAGAAGTAAACTGGGGACTATAAATCACACTCTACTGACTTTGAGGGTTGCCAGAGCTCAGGGCTTGAAGGTGCTTTGCGTGGTGTTAAACGAGTATGAGGCCCTGGATATTGCAGAGAGGACCAATCCAGGGGTGATTGAAAGCTTAGGAGATTGTAAGGTCTTTTTGGTGGGAAAGCACGAGGGTCCTCCGGTTCTTAGGGATATAGCGGAGTACATTTATGAGAGTTTGGAAGGTAGCCACCCCTGATCAGATAAGGGATCTCGTTAGAGTTGGAGCCTTTGTTAAGGGAAAGGTGCTTTCTGTGGAAGGGGACAAAGTTATACTGGATTTTGGTGAGTTTGTGGGAGAAGGTGTATGGGAAGCTACTCAATCTCTTCCCAGCGAGGGAGATGTGGTGCTTGTAAAGATCCTTTCCGACGAAACGCCTATTCCGCTGAAGTTTGTGAGGCGTCTAAAGGTGGTGGATAAGGAGCTTGAGGCAAAAAGACTTCCTCCTGTTTCTATTGAGTCCTTTGACGACGAACATGTGAAAAGAGAGCTTGCCGCATTATTGAAGCTGGCTGCAAAGGTTGCCGAAATTTCTCGCCAGTCAGAGCATGCAGGTGCGCAGCAAAAACAACAGGTGAGCTTACAATCGGATCTTCTTTTTGTGGTGGTTCCTCTCGTTGTGGAGCAAAGACAGCGAAAGCTTTATATGGTCCTTGATAGAAGTGGAGCCGAAAAAGGGAGCGTCTTTCAGGTGAGGATTCTCCTTCAGGATACGTTGTGGGGTGATTTGAGGGTGGATATGGTGTATTATCCTGACATGGGAAAGCGTCTGATTGTCAACTTTACATGTACGACGGAAGAGGCAAATAAACAGCTCAGAACAGCTCTTGGGGAGCTACAGAAGCGGTTGGAGAGTGATGGTTTTACTCCTCATTGCAGCGTTTTTTGTAATCCTGATAGGGTTAGCGTTGTCACCTTACTTTCAAGGTCAGCCTTGTACGAGGGAAGGGCGTGAAGAAGGCGGTGGCTTTAAAGTATAAGCCCGATAAGGATAACGCTCCTAAGGTGGTTGCCAAGGGTGCAGGTGAGCTCGCCAAGAGAATCATAGAGATAGCTAAAAAGCATGGCATTCCTGTAGAGGAGAACGCTCCTTTAGCAGATATGCTCTTTAAACTGGAGCTGAACCAGGAAATTCCACCGGAGCTATATCTTGCAGTGGCAGAGGTCTTGGCTTTTGTTTATCGTAGATAAGACCCACTTGAGTGAGCCTTGACAAGTTTTATGTTTGGCTGTATATCTTGCTTAGCTGGTAAGAGCGGGTGTAGCTCAGTGGTAGAGCGCCGCCTTGCCAAGGCGGAGGTCGCGGGTTCGAAACCCGTCACCCGCTCCAAATTTTTACCTGGCGGCGTAGCCAAGTGGTAAGGCAGGGGACTGCAAATCCCTCATTCCCCGGTTCGAATCCGGGCGCCGCCTTTTTGGTTTTATCCAACAAGTAAAAATCTCGCATCTAATGCCATTATCCGGTTTTCGGAAACCCTCAGGGGGTTTATCTCTCCCTCTGTGATAGACTCTGCTTTTAGTGCAAGCACAGAGAATAACTGTATGGTGTGGGCAAGCTTTGCAAGGTCTGACTTTACTCCTCCCCTTTCTCCGGTGAGGATGGGGAAGGCTCTTATGGATTTTATCATACTCAACGCTTCTTCCTCTGACACAGGGGCTATTGCGTGGGACATGTCTTTGAGCACTTCCACATAAATCCCGCCAAGCCCAAAGGTTATTACAGGTCCAAAGGTGTTATCTCTCTTAAAGCCTATGATGACATCTATCCCTTCAGGTGCTGTTTCCTCTATCAAGATGCCCCTCAGTGTTTTCCCCGCATCTTTTGCCCTTTTTGTCAGCATTATAAAGGCTTCGCGTGCCTCTTCCTCTGTGGTTATGCCCATTATTACTCCTTTTATGTCTGATTTGTGCAGTATCTCTGGAGAAGAGACCTTCATAACAGCGGGAAGGCCGGTTATTTTCAGAGCTTGTTCTATCTCTTCTTCACTTTTCACAAGAACCCTTTTGGGGGTCTCTATCCCAACTGCCTCCACAATCTCCAGGGCTGGGTATTCGTCCATGTGGCCAATATCCTTGTACTCTTCAAGAAGCTTTACTATTTTGTTTTGGGCACTTTCAGAAAACTCTACGCCGGCGCTTAAAGGATACCCCTTTCTTGTTCTTATGTACTGGTTCATGAAGGAGAGGGCTATTACGCTCTGTTCCGGATACTCAAAGTTGGGAACGCCGTGGGATCTTAATATCTTTATGCCTTCTAATACCCTTTTTCTTCCCATAAAGGATGTCAGTATGAGCTTTTTTTCCTTGTACTTTGCTACTGCTCTTGCAGTTTCTGCTATTTCCGTCATCAACTGAGGGGTTAAAAGCACGATGATTGCGTCTGTCTCTTCCCTTTCTGTTAGAATTTCTAATGCCTTTCGGTACCTTTCCGCATCTGCATCGCCTATAACGTCCACTGGATTAGACACGGAGGCCATTGGAGGAAGTACCCTTTTCAACAGTTCCTTGGTTGATTCGCTGAGCTGCTGGAGTTTCAGACCACTCGTCTCTAAAGCGTCGGTGCACATGATTCCGGGACCACCGGCGTTGGTTAGCACCACCACCTTGTTAACCTCTTTTGGGGAGTAGCTGGAGAATAGTTTTGCGGCAACGAACAGCTCTTCCATGGTCTCTACTTTTATAGCCCCCGCCTTTCTGAAGGCTGCTCTATAAGCGTCATCTGAGCCGGTTGTAGAGCCTGTGTGGGAGGAGGATGCCCTGGCACCAGATTCGGTCCTTCCTACCTTGAGAATAAGCACAGGCTTTTTGGATGAGGCCTTTTTGAGGGCTTGTATCAGTTTTGTGCCCTTGGATGTTCCTTCTATATACGCAAGAATTACCTTGGTTTCGTCATCTTCTGCTAAGTACTCAATGAGCTCTGCCTCTCCCAGATCTGCCTGATTGCCAAGGCTTATAACCTTGGAGAAGCCAACCATCTCTTCTATTGACCAGTCAAAGAAGGCACTCAGTAGAGCACCTGATTGGGAAATGACCGATACGTTTCCTTGGGGAGGCATTACGGTGGCAAAAGTAGCGTTTAACGGGGTGTGGGTATCCATTACGCCCAAGCAGTTAGGTCCTATAATGCGTGCGTTGTACTTTCTGGCGCTTTCCACAAGTGCTTCTTCAAGTCTTTTCCCCTCTGCTCCTGTTTCTTTGAATCCAGCAGAGATCACCAAAAAGGCTTTGGTTCCCATGCTTCCTATAGCTTCCACAGCCTCAATACAGGACTTCGGGGGAACCACGAGGACAGCAAGCTCAGGAGGTTCTGGTAGGCTTTTTGCGTCTGGATACACCTTTACGCCCATTATTTCTCTTCTTTTGGGGTTGACCGGAAAGATCTTGCCCTTGTAGCCACCTTTTATGAGGTTTCGTAGAACCGCGTATCCTGCCTTCTTTTCCGAGGCACTGGCTCCAATTATGGCTACAGAGGATGGTTTGAAGAAGCTTGAAAGGCTCATTGCTTATTCTGTTTTCTCTAAGGTTCTTAACTGATTGTACCCAACTCCGGCGAAGATCCAGCCTACCAGTATTGCCAGAGCACCAAGGCCAAAGAGAATTACTCCTACAGCTCCCCAGAAAAGAAGAGTGGATGCGGTTTTAAAGGCGTCTACGTTGAAGGTTTCGTAAAGTTCAAGGTATACCTTTTTGGCGAAGTGGAAGGATACTATCAGTCCTCCGTATCCTATCACGAAAGCGACTAACATTAACAAACCACCTCCAATGGCGCCTGCTGCTTGCGCCCCTTCGTGGGATGCACCAATAGCTGCCATCATGGAGAGAATACCGCCTACAACCATAATTTGAGCAATCAGTATGGCTACGAAATTGATGACTATGAACATAACGGTGTTCTTTAATAGCGTTTGGCTTCCTGTCTCGTTCTGGATGGTTTTATGGCAGATATAAAGGAGCACCAAGCTTGCAATACCAAAGAC
>JALWBK010000010.1:0-403 GCA_027037155.1 bacterium
CTCCCATGGAAAGAACCACATCAAGAATCTCCTTAGCAATACTTTCATCCACAGGCTTCAAAGGAAAGAGACCCTGACGGAACCGAGTAAGACCCACAGGCACCACCGCCACCGATTTTACAGCCGGAAAGAGTTCAGCAAGATCTTCCACCGTACTTACAAGCTCACCCCCGTCGTTTATACCTGGGCAGACAACGACTTGGGTGTGAACAGTTACACCCATATCACACAGCCTCTTTAGTCCTTCCATTACATCAGCTGCCTCAGGATGGCCCATGAGAAAGGCTCTTAACTCAGGGTTGGTGGTGTGAACCGAAACGTAAAGGGGAGAAAGACGCATTCTCTCTATCCTTTTCCAGTCCTCATCGGTCAATCCCACAAGGGTTATGTAGTTGCCTGATAG
>JALWBK010000010.1:413-5308 GCA_027037155.1 bacterium
TACACCTTCACCTACAAGCCTTAGGCCTTATGGGCTCTACTTCAACGCCTAAATCCTCCCCGTAAAGCTCAAGTTCGTAAAGAATCCTTTCCCCTGAGGGCTTTTTAATCAAAACATCAAGCTCGTCATCGGCACTCAAGAAGATAAAATCAAGATAGTCTTTGACTTCTTCGCTATTTATACGTTCAATGACGTCCCCGGCCTCTATTCCCAGCTCCCAGGCTACACTACCGGGAAGCACCCTAAGAACTCTGACTGGCACCGTTCAGGTACTCCCACCCTTTGCGCAGGTATGTGTACCCCGAAAGGACGGTGAAGAAAGCGGTCAACAGGTATAACAACCAGAGAAGCGCCACACATTTTAGTGCAAAAACCTTGGTGCCAAGCACACAAATCACGGTGAGTATTTGAAAAAACGTGGTTATCTTACCAAAAATGGAAGGCTCTACCTTCACTCCTTTATCGGAAAAAAGTTTAATAAGCACCACTCCACCTACCAAAAGCACATCCCTGCTCACTACCAGAATAGCAAGCCAGGGCGGTAGCATCCCTTCCTCTGCCAAAACCAGGTAAGAAGAATCCATCATCAACTTATCAGCCAAAGGATCCAGCACCACACCTACGGGGGTTCTCTGGTTCAACTTTCGGGCAAGGTAACCATCGGCAACATCGGTAACGGAAGCCACCGTAAATACCAAAAGAGCTGGCAGCCAAAGACGGTAAATAAGAAGGGTAATAAACACTGGAACTAACAGCATCCTAACAAAGGTAAGCTGGTTAGGGATGGTAAAGATGCCCCTCATTACAGAAGAACTCTCCTTATTATCTCCTTCATCTTTTCAAGAGCTTGGGCCCTGTGACTTATCCTGTTCTTCTCCTCTCTGGGCAGCTCCGCCATGGTCTTCCCAAGGCGTGGGACGTAGAAGATGGGATCGTACCCAAACCCGTGCTTACCCTTGGGCTTGAAGGCTATAACCCCTTCGCAAACCCCTTCCGTAACATACTTGTCAAATTCTGGAGGTACCACAAGCACCATGCAGCACCTAAAGCGTGCAGTTCTGTTACGCTCATCCACATTCTCAAGCAGTTTCAGAAGCTTTTCATTCCTTTCAGCATCACTCAAACCCTCTCCCCCAAACCGGGCAGACCTCACCCCCGGTTTCCCTCCCAAAGCATCCACCTCTAACCCCGAATCATCGGCAAGGGCGGGAAGTCCCGTGGCCTTGGCAACCTCATAGGCCTTGATAAAGGCATTCTCTTCAAAGGTAGAACCCGTCTCCTTAATCTCAGGCACCTTGTCCTCAGGGAAATCTAAAAGAGACATAATCTCAAGTCCCTCAATATCGCTAAGCATATCCACAAGCTCTTTTACCTTTCCCCTGTTCTTTGTAGCCAAAACAAGTTTAGCCATAATGCTTCCCTCGGTTGCCCATTGGTTAATTACTTAATATATAGGGTAAGAGCGGGAACTTTCAACAAAAGGAGAGGAAACATGAGGCTCAACAGCACCATGATAAGGTACCTATCGCAGAACCTGGCGAATAGAATCGTAAAAAGCAAAGCCGTGGACACGGAAGACATTGAAAAGATAGCGAGGATCATAGAACGCATACTGACTGCCCAGATAGAACTGGAAAAGAAGATAGAAGAAGAGGCTCACAAAATATTACGCCAGCACATCAGGGAGATAGAGCAGCAGGGAGTTAGCTATCAGAAGATGTTTAACATAATAAAGCAGAAACTTGCCAAAGAGAGGGGGCTAAAGCTATGATGTCCAGAGAACGTATCTTCTACTTAGCCGATACAATCGTGGAAGAGCTTAAGAAAAGCGGCGTAAAAATAAACGACTCAAGAAAGCTAAGAAGTGTCATAATAAACACCTTTTCCGAAGAGATGCGCTTTTTTGAAACATTGGATCGTGAAGCCCGCGAGAGGATTGCCCGTATGAGGAAGCAGATAGCCGAAGGCTCAGGGGAATGGATGGCTCTGTACGAAAAGTTCTTTGAAGAAGCCTTCAGAAAGAGAGTGCGGATATGAAGAAGACAATCTTTACCCTATCTTTGCTCATTCTGTTAAGCACAACCTCCTGTAGCTTCTTCGGACTGTTTGGAAAAGAGAAGAAAGAAACACAGGAGAATCCCCAGCAACTCTACCAGGAAGCCCAGGGAGCTTTAGCACGCAAGGAGTTTAAGGAAGCGGAGGAGAAGTTCAAGAAGGTACTTGAAAGCGCACCTCAGGGGAGGATGGCCGAGACGGCCAGGTTAGGACTTGCCGAATCCTACTACAGAAATGGAGATTACGAGGAAGCAGCCACCGTCTATGAAGACTATCTAAAACTCCACCCCTTAAGCCCAAACTCTGACTATGTGCAGTTCAAGCTTGCCATGTGCTACTACAAGCTGATGTTGCCTCCATACAAAGACCAGAGCTACACCTTTAAAGCCCTTGAAGCCTTTAAAAAACTCATCAGGCTATACCCAAGGAGCCCGTGGGTAACGAGAGCCAGAGAGAAGATAGCCGAATGTCAAGAGAGACTGGCACAACATGATATCTACGTTGGCAAGTTCTACTTCAAGGTAGGAAAGTACAAATCAGCAAAGATGCGCTTCAAATGGGCCTATGAGAAGGCAACAAATCCATCCACTGCCGCAGAAGCCTTATACTGGCTGGGCAGAACTTACGAGGCCATGGGCGACAAAAAGAAAGCCATGGAATGTTACCAAAAGATTGTAAAAGACTTTGGCATGTGGGAGAATGTGGATAAGGCAGAAGAGGCTCTAAAAGACCTTAAGGCAGGAAGGCCTCACAAGAAAAAGCTGTTTGGGGTGATACCATGGTTCTAACACCTTTTGACATGGTAGTTTTAGGACTGGTTCTTGTCTTCGGTACCATAGGGCTCCTGAGGGGAGCCATAAGAGAAATAGTCAATTTCGTCAGTCACATAGCAGCCATCATCATCTCCTTCAGATTCCAGCCCCAGGTTTACAACTCCCTAAAGAACGTATTCCCACCGGGATACCAAGGAGTGGGGAAGGTGGCGTGTTTTATACTGGTGTACATCTTAGTACTGGTTGTCTTCTTTATAGCTGAAAAGATCATACGAGCCATCATAGAGAAGCTGAGGCTGGGGTTTGTGGACAGGTTATTCGGCTTTCTCATAGGTGCCGCCAAAGGGTTCGTAATTGCCGTAGTGCTTTTCATTATACTTATCACCTTCGTTCCCAACATGGAGAAGAAGCTCAATAAGTGCATTACCTACCCATACCTCAAGAAGGGCAGTGAGATCATAATCCAGTTGTCACCCAAGAAGTTCAGGGATACTTTTATGAATAGAGCCTTTCTAAAAGCCATACAGGAGAAGATTTGAGATGCTGGTGAGAAAGCCGGCCGTTGCAGGTTACTTTTACCCCAAAGACCCTTTGAGACTGCTTGAGATGATTCAGCACATCTGTCCAAAAACCACTGCAAAACCAACGGAAGCCATCGCTGTGGTCTCTCCACACGCGGGATACGTGTACTCAGGATACGCCGCCTGCGAGGTATACAGCAGGATTATTATACCTGAGAATATAGTGATCCTTGGTCCCAACCACACAGGAGTAGGGGCTCCCATATCCATCATGGCCCAAGGAGTATGGGAAACTCCTTTGGGAGAGGTTCCGATAAACCAGGAACTTGCAGAAGAAATCTTGAGCAGATGCTCCTATGCTGAGGCAGATGCTACAGCTCATCTTGCCGAACATTCCATAGAGGTACAGATCCCGCTAATTCAGTACTTCAGAAGAGAGATAAAGATAGTGCCTATTGTAATTGGCACCAGAAACTTCACAGCGTGTACGGAACTGGGACTGGCCATAGCCCAAAGCGTAATGGAATCAAACGAGAGGGTGCTTCTTGTTGCAAGTACCGACTTCACCCACTACGAGCCCCAGCACTCGGCGGTGAAGAAGGACGAGCTTGCCATATCAGCCATACTCAAGCTCAATCCTGCAGAGCTCTACAAGGTGGTTAATGAATACGACATAACCATGTGTGGTGTAATGCCAACGGTAAGTGTATTAACCGCAGCCATTGAGTTAGGAGCCACCAAGGCAGAGCTTGTGAAGTACATGACCAGTGGAGACGTCAGTGGTGACTATCAGCAGGTGGTTGGCTACGCTGGTATCATCATAAAATAAGATTTACGGTCACGGCTCAAGTCCATCTTGATTGTAAAGTGCCCTAAAGAGAGCTTTCCTCACCGCCTTTGCCATCAGCTCCGCTAACTTGGTGTGTCCTCCGGCAGATTCAAGCTCTGGATCCCCGGTACCAGAGACCACAACCACGTTATCGGTGCCAGTTCCCGTGGCAATAACACCAGGGGTGTAGGTGCTCTCCACCTTAAGTTCTTGAAGAACAGCAGATTTCGCCTCGGTAATTCTCACAACGGACTGGATTAAAGCTACATCAGAAAGCCTTTTGTTCACGAAAACGATTATATTTATGGTTCCAACGTGCACCCACTTGCCATCTTTTTTGAGCCAGTGGCCCTCATCCACCCCTGCCCTCATGGCATTTCCCAAAACCCCAGCGGTAACTGCCGCCCAAACGACAATGTCCCCAAAGGACTCCTTGGCAAAGGCAATATTGTCCATGTCAGCGCCGGTGAACAAAAGGAAAGTTTCTACATTACTCAAACCAAAGTGCTTTACCACTTCCTCCTTTAATTTCTCCACCGGGATGCACCTTTTCCAAAAGTGGGGGTGAAGATAGACGTTGCCCACCGCTCTCACTTTTCTCATTCCCTCAAGGGTGGAAAGGGCTATCTTAGGGGTATCAAAAGAGACAAGGAATACCTTGCGGGGATAACCATCAACTTTATACCTATAGATACCGGCTTTTACTCCAGACATAGG
>JALWBK010000011.1 GCA_027037155.1 bacterium
TATGGAACCTCAACCTTTCGGACGGCTAAAGAGCTTTCCATGTTAAATATGGGAAAGCCACTTTTAAGCTTTGGATACACATGTTTTAGCCACCACTTTTTTTGTGGTGAGACGTTTTTTGGAGGTTTGTAAAATTCAATAAACTTAAGAGGGTGTGAGAAGTACTTGAGATGCAGATGTCCGTGGGATTCAACCTTCAAACTTCCCCTGTCGCAGCGTATAAGTTCTTCCACCCTCATGAAGGCATTCTTTGCGAGAAAGGTACAGTCTCGGTACTTTAGAGATAGGGGAGATGGCCTTTCAAAGTCTTGCAGGGAACACTTTCCATCCCAGTAGTCTCTTAGGGTAGGTCTTGGAGCTTTATCTTCCACCCTTGATGTGACTACGAAGACGGTTCCCTTTACCCGGTATTTGGCAAGGATGGGTTCTATGAAAGCGTATGCATCATAAAACCCATCGTCAAAAGTGATAGCCACGGTAGGCTTTTGGGGGATAGTGCCTTTGTCAATGAAGTTGCATATCTCGTCAAGATCACAAACGTTGGCGTTCTCTGACAGGAACTTAATCTGCTTTTCAAAAACAGAGAGCTTTACCCCTACTTCCCCCTCTATGCTTGCCCTATGGTAGTAGATTACAAATAGGCTCAGAGTACCCTCCTATACGCCTCGGCGTATTTTATGCCCATTTGGTTACATTCAAATTTACGGCTGTACCGTAATGCGTTGAGGGATAGCTTTTTGAGAAGCGCCTGGTGTGACAGGGTGTTTCGTAAGGCTTTGGCCATTTCCTTGGTGTTGCCAACTGGAAAGAGCCTTCCCACCTTTTCGTTAACCACTTCCCTTAGCGCTGGAATGGCGTAGCCGAATACGGGTTTTCCGAAAAAGAGATACTCCAGCACAGATATGGAGATCCCTTCCCGCTCGGAGGTAATGACTCCTATTTTGGAGAGTGCCACTTCATCTATATTCTTTACGAATCCAGGCATGTGGATGGGAAGCTTCTCTTCTGTGGCTGCTTCTTTTGCCCTCTGATACTCGTCTCCTGCTCCGAGCATACAGGCGTTTATCTTGATCTGTTTGCTAAGGACCCTTACAATCTCTAAGAAGTCAAATGGCCTCTTTTGAGTTGTAAAGCGTGCTACCCATACGATATCGTAGCTTTTCTTTTTATTGAGCTTATTAGGGCGCTCTCTGTCAACGCAGTTGTATATTACAAGACCCACTTTGGGTTCTGTGAAGCACCTTTTAACTACAGAGTCCTTTACTGAGTGAGATACATAGAAAGCTGCTTTTGCCCTTGACAGTACGAGTTTTTCAAAGAAAAGCCAAAGCCTTTTGCCGTGGCTTCTGTGGTAGCTGTGATACTGAACAACGTAGGGCTTTTCTGCAGCTATGCACGCCAGTCCCACCCTTAGTAAAGGAGGATAGCCGTGTATGTGTGCAAGGTCAAAGGTTAGGCTTTTCAGATACCTTACAAAGCTCCAAAAGGAAAACACAGCCACAGGTCCATAACCGTGTCTAACGAGTTTTTTGAGGTATACGTCGGTGGAAAATACTTTAACCTCTTCAGTCAATGGTCCGAGGGAGGAGAAGCATAATACCGAAGAGTTTACTCCTAAGTGCTTTAGCGCTTTGCATAGAGAAAGAACAAATCTCTGTTTTCCACCAAAGGTGAGCTTGTTGGTTAGATGCAGGATGAGAGCCACTTTATTTTCACTGTCATCCCTGTTGTTTAAGGGTGCATCTATTTTCCATGGTGCAGGATGAGCAGTCGCTGCAAACCTTTCCAAAAAGGATTGATATGAGCCTGTGTCCCTCATCTAAGGTGTATGGTTTCAGATACTCTAAGGCTCTTTCGGAGAACTCTTCCTCACCTTTCACCTTAAGGGTGCTGCTGTAAAGCACGTATGGAACGGGCTCCGCTGTGTGGGTGCCAATATCCACAGGGGTTGGGTGATCGGGAAGCAGCAGTATGCGGGCGTTTATATCCTTTTCTTTTATCCATTCCAGTATAGGATCCACTATGTGTTGATCTATGTCTTCTATAGCCTTGACCTTTGCCTTGGCATCTTTTTGGTGCCCTGCCTCATCGGGAGCCTCAATGTGGATAAAGACAAAATCGCCTTCTTCTTCAAGAAATCTTATGGCGTATTCGGCCTTGCCCCGATAGTTGGTGTCAAGGTACCCTGTGATGCCAGGTACCTCTATAACCTTGAGTCCCATGAGGACCCCGATTCCTCTAATGAGATCCACAGCAGATATTACCCCACCCTTAACGCCAAAGATGCCTTCAAAGCAGGGTAGGGTAGGCCTTTTGCCCTGTCCCCACAGCCATATCATGTTGGTTTTGGGATGACCTTCTAAGATCTCTCTGGATCTCTCCATGAGTTCAATCAACTTTTCAGATCCAGGGCCTTTGGGAAAGTATTCTTTGATTGGTTTTCCCGTTATGTCGTGAGGTGGTGTGCATAAAGGTTCTTCTGTACCGTTTCTCCAGACCATTATGTGGCGATACCCAACACCCGGGTAGAATCTTATCTCGTCGCTGGCAAGGTGTTGGTTGAGCTTTTCTATGACCTTCCTCGCTTCCTCTGTTGATATGTGTCCCGCGCTGTAATCGGCCATCGCTTCGTTTTCAATCCTGACGAGGTTGCACCTGTAGGCCACATCGGTGGGGGATAGCTCTATCCCCATAGATGCCGCTTCAAGGGGGGCTCTTCCTGTATAGTACTTCTTTGGATCGCACCCCAACACGGAAAGAATGGCCACGTCAGATCCTGGGTGCATACCTTCGGGAACGTTCTTGGTCCAGCCGCATATCCCATTTCGGGCAAGGTAGTCTATGTTTGGTTTCTGGGCGGCCTCCAATGAGGTCTTTCCGTCTAACTGGGGGGTTGGATGGCCACTGGCTCCGTCTGTGAGGATTATGATGTACTTCCTTTCCCCTGCCATGTTAGTCACCTATGAAGTCTGTCCCAAACCACTCGTTGAGGTAGTCGTTGAGCTTCTTGAGAGCCGCTATAACTCTTTCTATCTTCTGTCTTGTTATATCCTGGAACTGCAGGTGGTTCATGGCGTTAAAGAGTATGTCGTTGATCTCATTGAGCTTCTCGTTGATCTTATCTTTTAGCTCTTGGTCCTGTATCTGTTCCGTAAGGCCCATGCAGTCGGTTGCAGCATTCATGGCCTGTTCTAACATTTCCATTAGTTTTACCGTCTTTTCCTCAGTCTCTCTCGTAACCTTGTAGAGTTTTGCAACAACGCGGGTCTCTTCCTTCTCCTTCTTCTGTAAAGCCACCTGCTGCTTGATGGCGCTGATGAGTGCTGTCAGTTCAGCTTTGAGCTCGCTTTTTTCATCGGATAAAGTTACAAGCTTCTCCTCTAACTTTTGGATGATTTCATCCAGATCGGTTCTCTCAAGGAGCTTGTTCATGGTGGGGACTTCGTAAGTTCCCTCAATGTCAACCTCTTCTCCGCCCATCTTCCCAGTTTCAAGCTCTGCTAAGATCTGATCCACTATATCGGGAACATCTTCTGATGTTGCCTCTTCTGAAGCGTCTGTTGATACCTCTTCTGCTCCTTCGCTCTGTTCTCCTTGGTTCTGGAAGCTTTCAATGAGTGCGTCTATGTCGTCCACCGCTGCAGTTTGCCCTTCCTTCTCCTCCTTGCTTTCGTCAGAGGATGCTTCTTGGGCTGAATCGGAAGAGGTGTTTGTATCTATGCCAAATTCTTTAAGAATCTTATCAATCTCATCCGCTGCATCGACCTGTTGACTGTTATCTGTCTTTTGGTTCTCTGTAGCCTCTGTGGGCTCTTTCAATTCTTCATTCTTTACTTCCTCATTTGGGATCATTGTTTCCTCCTGGGGTTTCTCCTGTTTGGGACTTGGATTTGAGACTACACTTGTAACTTCAGAGTTTTTTTTTACCTCTTCTTCTGTTTTGGTGCTTTTTATGTTAGACAACACCTTGCCTCCTAACTCTCCCTTCTTAGCCTTGTATATAAGCTCTCTTGAGACCTTTATCAGCTCCTCAGGCTCAAATTTTACGAAGAAGGCATCTGCATGTACCTGTTCAGCCTTTTCTATGTTGGACTCTTCCGATAGTGAGGTGTTGATGATGACAGGTATTCTTTTGAGAACAGGGTGCGTTTTGATCTGTTTCGCCAAGGTGTATCCGTCCATCTGGGGCATCTCAACATCGGTAACCACCAAAGAGACCGCATCGAGAACATCAAAGCCTTCCTGTTCTGCCTTTTCGGCTATGGCTGAAAGGGTCTTCCAGGCTTCAAGGCCATCTTTTACCACTATCAGCTCGTCAAAGCCCGCCTTGGTGTAAATGTCCTTCAAGATCTTTCTGGCCACTGAAGAATCGTCTGCTAAAAGTACAGGCCCTTTGATGTCTTTCGGCACTTTCTCTACGCTTATCTCTTCAGGCATGGAGATGAGTCCGAGTTCTGCGAGAACGTTCTCCAGGTCCAGAATTAGTAAGAACTTGCCTTCTCCAACCTCAATCACTCCCGTTATCTTTGTTCCGAACTGGGCTACCAATACATCGGGTGCCGGTTTTATGGCGTTCCAGCTCACCCTTCTTATCCTCTTTGCCTCGTGAACGATGAAGCCTATCTTTACCTTGTAAAACTCTGCCACTATTACCGATTTGCGTTTGAGGGTACTGGGTTCCTTTATGTGCATCCAGCTGGCTAAGTCTATCAGAGGAATCACCTGACCTCTCAGGTTTATGACGCCCACAATGGCCTCTGGCAGGTTTGGCACCTTGATAATCTCTGGCAGCCATACTACTTCTTTGACCTTGGCGACGTTCACTCCGAAGAGGTAAGTGTAGATGCTCCCATCCTCTTTCTCGTGGTACATCCAGAACTCAACCATTTCAAATTCGTTGGTTCCAGGCTGTAGCACATCTGGTACACTTTCAGGCTTCCAACCCATGTTATTCCTCTAATAGTTTTTTGCTGTTTAGTATAACAACTACGCTTAAGTCTTCCTTCTTTCCAATACCTTCCACGTATTCTGCTTCAAAGCCGGCGATTATACCGTGGGGAACCTCTATAGAGGAATGGGGAATTCTCAATACGTGGGTTACAGCATCCACAAGTATTCCTACCACCTTGTCATCTGCTTCTATGACCACTATCTTCCTTTCTTCCTCATCCTCACTGGGAGGGTAGGGCAGGTTGAACTTTATGCGAAGGTCAATAACTGGAACGATCTGTCCCCTGAGGTTGATAACCCCAAGCACATGAGCTGGTGCGTTGGGGACCCTTGTCAGTTCGGGCACCTCTATGA
>JALWBK010000012.1 GCA_027037155.1 bacterium
ACCTCAGGAAAGGACTTTGAGGTGGGAGATATCTACATCTGTCCCTTCTGTGGATGGACCGTAACCGAAAACGCCCCTGAAAGATGTCCCCTCTGTGGCGCAACCAAGGAGAAGTTTGTAAAGTTCTAAAACGGTCCTAAAGGGTCCCTTATAGGGGCCCTTTTTCAAAACTATCTCTTCCTTAGCAACTGCGCCGCCTGCTCTGGAGAAACTGGATTTATAAAGACTCCTCCCCCAAGCTCAAAGCCTGCGATGTGGGTTATCCTCGGAATCACATCCAAGTACCAGTGGAAAAACTCTTCTTTCGCCCTTGAACAGGTGTGAATGTAAAGGTTGTAGCAGGGGTTCTCAAGCACATCAAAAAGCCTTCCAATTCCAGTTTTTAAGGCATCTGAAAGGTACTTCAAATAATGATCTTCAACATCCGCAAAGGAGAAAAGGTGTTCCTTAGGTGCTATCCTAATCTGAAAGGGGCTGTATGAGTAAAAAGGAGCGTAAACCAAGAATAAGGGGTTTTGGTAAACCACCCTAACCTGAGAAGAAAGCTCAAAATCAATTTCAGCACACAGATAGCATCCGCCTTCTTCATCCAAGAACCTTTTAAACTGGCCTATTACCGTTTTCACAAGTGGAGGAATCAGAGGCATTGCTATTATCTGGGAATGGGGATGGGAGAGGCTCGCCCCCGCCCATTGCCCGTAGTTTTTAAATACAAGCACGTAGGAGATCTCCTTCATGGCGTAAAGGGTTCTCATTCTCTCCCTGTAAACCCACAAAAGCTCCTCTACCTCTTTCAAGCTAAAACAATGAAGATGCCTGTAGTGATGGGGCGTTTCCACAACAACCTCGTGAAACCCATAACCACCCAAGCTCGTGTGAAAGTTTGCTATCTGAACGGGTGTATAGGAAGGAGAAAGGGCCGGATACCTATTAGGAACAACCCTTATCCTCCACCCGGGTGTGTTTGGAGCAGAATCATCATCGCGTAGGGCAAACACCTCAGCAGGGGTGAGATGCTCCTTACCATATTCAAAGGGACACCGGGATATATCGGTGTCCCCATCTGCCTTTAACACAAAGTCATGCGGCCTCTTTTTCCTCTCAGGGGCAACCACTACCCAGGTGTTCCACAAGTAGTTGTACCTGAGCTCTCCCACCTGTTTCCCTTTACTCCCTCACCATAAAGGTACCACACTTGGGACACTGCACCTGCCTACAGGGAACTCCCCTTTCGTGGGGCACACGATGGCCACAGTTGGGACACACACAGTAGCCACCAGGACCTCCCATGCCGCCCCTTGGACCACCACATCCTCCCATGCCTCTACCACCACCACTAAAACCGCGCATTCCTCCTCCACCACCTTTACCCTGCACCTCAAGCCTCCTTATCCTTTAATTGGCGACTTAACTCTTCTATGCGTTTCTCCAAAAGTTCCTTCTCTCTTTTCAGGGCCTCAAGTTCTCTTCTCAAATCCGCCTCTGGAGAGCGTCCTAATATCTCCCACGCGTGTACAATATTACCCTCTTCATCCCTATAATAGGCATGCGGACCCCATCCACACCTGCATGGACCAACATAGGTGTACCCCATCACTTCATTCTGAACGCCGTAAGACCATCCTCCGCGATGCCACCCTCTATGCCAACCTCCAAAGCCGCCACCGTATCTTCTTCCAAAACGTCCCATAGCTACACCTCCTCTAATTTATTTATAATGTTCTCCAAAAAGTTCTTTTGCTCCACCAAGTACCGCTTCCACGACAATAGCCACCTTTTCCCCCTCTCGGTTATTCTATACATGCGCCTTGCTGGACCACCTCTCGTATCCCAGCTTGACTCAACCAATCCTTCCATCTCCAGCTCTCTTAAGACCCTGTACAATCCTCCTGGATTCAAGGGACCCACAAGGGGACTCTCATTTACCCGGCTCAGCATCTCGTAGCCGTGCATCTCGCCCTCAAGCAGCATGGCCAGAACCCACACACTTATCAGTTCCTTTTTATTAATCCATCCCCAGCGATTCATATATATTCATTTTAAATATATATTCGCAGCTCAAAAAAGTTCAACCCTCAATACCTAACCTCCCACAAAAAGAGTCCATTGGGAGGTGCAGGCTTCAACCCTCTCAAGGGCTTCTTCAAAGAGATGGATTCCTCTAACTCAACAATACCTGCCTTACCGGTAGCCACCCTCACAAGTGCTCCCACCATATTCCTCACCATCTTTCTCAAAAAGGCGTTGGCCTCAACCACCACCTCAACACGCCCTCTCCTTCTCCTCACATCACACCTGTAGACGACTCTAACGGTACTTCCTCCCGGCACCATGGGCTTACCGTAACACGCAAAATCGTGCTCACCTACAAAAAGGGAAGCCGCTTCTCTCATAAGCTCAACATTTAGTGGATAGTTCACAAACCAGGCGTACCGTTTAAAGAAGGGCAGATCCACCTCTGTTATGAAATACCTGTAAACTCTGCTTTTCGCCGAGAACCGAGCGTGAAAATCCTCAGCCACCTCCTGCACTCTTCTCACAACAATTGACGGCGGAAGATTGGCGTTAAAGGCCTTAAGCATAATATCACAACCCAAAGTGCTTGTGGTGTCAAAATGCGCAACCTGGGCAAGAGCGTGAACCCCCGAATCTGTCCTTCCAGCCCCCACTATACGCACCTTCTCCTTCAAAACCCTTGAAATGGCCCTTTCCAGTTCTCCCTGAACGGTTGCACCAGAGGACTGCACCTGCCATCCACTGTATCCCGTGCCGTCATAGGCCACCACAAGCTTAATCCTTCTCATCCACCAACACCCCCTCTAAAGAAAGGAGGAATCTCTTCCACTCCAATCCCGCAGAAAAGCCACCGAGTCCCCCATCGGATCTGATGACTCGATGGCATGGAATTACAATGGGAACGGGATTCATCCTCAAAGCCACACCAACCGCTCTATATCCCCTACATCCTATCAAATCACCTATGTACCTGTAACTCACCACCTTCCCGTAGGGTATACCTCTAACCACCTCAAGCACCTTCTCAACAAAGAGGGAAACCTCCAAACTCACCGGCACCCCTGTAAAATCAACTCTCCCTCCCTCCAAGTATCGCCTGACAAGCTCAACAACCTCTTCGTTTACAAACCTGCTCTCCTGAATCCTCCCCATAAGAAGCCTTAAAAGGCGTCCCTCTTCATCAAAAACAAGAGAGACAGGACCAAGTTCAGTCTCAAGAGTATTTTTCAACTATAGCCTCCGCCACCCTCAACCCGTCTAAAGCAGAGCTCACAATTCCACCAGCGTATCCTGCCCCCTCACCTGCAGGATAAAGTCCTTCCACCCCAAGGGCCTGATAGTCCTCCCCCCTCAGTATCCTCACAGGGGCAGACGTCCTTGTTTCGGGAGCAACAATTACCCCTTCAACATCAAAACCCTTTATCTTTTTACCAAAAAGCCTCAATCCCTTTTTCAGAAACTCCACGAGGTGATCAGGATAGAGCTCTGCCACATCCGCCTCCACCACCGCAGGCCTGTAGGTGGAAACCACCTCTTGTGCCTTTTTGCCATAAACAAAAGATCTAACGGCAGAAGAGGGAGCGATAAAAGAACCAGCCACAGAAAAGGCTCTCTCCTCTAACTCCTCCTGAAAGTAAACCCCTCCAAGCACACCAGATGGAAAGTCCCTCTCGTCCACACTTACAACAACCGCAGAGTTGGCAAAGCCCGAATCCCTGGCAAAGTAGCTCATACCATTCACCACTAACTTCCCCCATGAGGAAGAGGCACAAATCACATAGCCACCAGGACACATGCAGAAGGTATAGACCCCTCTTTTCTCTTCCTTAAAACTTACTGCAAGCTGGTATGTGGCTGGAGGAAGCCTCTCATCCCCAGCCCACCTTCCATACTGGGCCTTATCTATCATCTCTTGAGGATGCTCCACCCTAAAGCCAACGGCAAAGGGCTTTGAAGAGAGGACAACTCCCCTTTGAAGAAGCATTCTGTACGTATCCCTTGCACTATGCCCCACCGCAAGAACCATCACATCTGGATGCATCCAGTCCCCGTTGACCCTGACAGCCTTAAACTTCCCGTCCTCTATCCTGACATCCTCGCAACAGGCACCAAAGTACACCTTCCACCCCACATCAAGCAGATGTTTCCGTATATTTCTCACAACCTCCCTTATCCTGTCCGTTCCCACATGGGGCTTGGCATCCCACAGGATGCTCTCGGGGGCACCAAACTCCACCAACTTTGAAAAGATCCACCTTATCCTGCCATCCCTCACCCGGGTTGTGAGCTTGCCATCGGAAAAGGTCCCCGCTCCCCCCTCACCGAACTGGGGATTACACCTCTCATCTATAATCCCCTGATTCCACAATCTCTCCACCTTCTGCACCCTTTCCTCAACGGGACAGCCCCTTTCCACCACAACACCGGTAATACCCACCTCTGAAAGGGCAAGGGCAGTAAAGAGACCACAGGGCCCCGTACCAACCACAATCGGTGTAATCTTGCGGTTAACCTTCTTTATTAGAAAAGATGCACACGGCTGATGCAGCTTAGCAAAAGAGGGAACGACTATCTCTCTCTTTAACCTCACCAGCAGGTTGTACACAAAATAAATCATCCTGTTCTTCTGCCTCGCGTCTATGGCCCTGCGAAGGCAGATCAGCTCCTCTATCTCAGAGGGCCTGATGCCCAACATCTTAGCCACTTTACTCTTGAGATAGGCCGGTGAATCCTTAACGAACGGAACCTTCACCTGCTGGAGTTCCAATAACATCAACGCCCACAGCCTCCCTCACCAGTACATCAACCCACTGTCCTGAAGCGCCTTCCTTCTTTACGAAGACATAGCCGTCAATGTCCGGAGCATGGCAAAAGGCCCTGCCCGCCGTATCAGTATCCATAAGAACCCTTACCACCTTCCCCACAAGGCCCTCAGTATTCTCGGAGATGATTCTATCCTGAAACTCCGTCATAACAGAGACCCTCTCAGACACCACCTCTTCAGAAAGTGATTCCATCTCATACGAGACGGTGCCCTCCTCTTTAGAATACCCAAACACCGAAAATCGCCAGGGCCTCACCTGCTCAACGAAGGAAAGTAGCGCCTCAAAATCCTCATCCCCCTCTCCAGGATGTCCCACGAGAAAGGTGGTTCTCAAATAAAGCCCCAACTCCGAACACCAGCGAGCCACCCTTTCAACAGCCTCTCTGCCTCCCCTTCTTCCCATCAACCTCAACACCTTTTCACTCACATGCTG
>JALWBK010000013.1 GCA_027037155.1 bacterium
CACAAACACATCATCGTGTAGAGAAACCTTGGCAAAAATGGTTTTAAGCAGATGATAATCGTCCTCCCTTTTGCCTTCCACCTGAAGGTGTAGGTTCACCTTTGCGTAAGCCTTCTCCCTCAGCATATTTACCTCTTTAGCAGTAAATTCAACCGTAGGTCAACTTGAAAACACCTCACCGGCTACTATACAAAAACCACCATGAACCCTTACAAAGCCATAGAGGTAGGGCAAAAACTGAGAATAGTAAGACCAAATCAGAAGTATCCGCCTACCCAAAGGGTGGACATCGTCATTGCAAGGGGAGCCTTCGGCTCAGGCGAGCACGAAACAACCCTTAGCTGTCTTGAGGAGATAGAGAAGGTGAATCCTAAAGACATGCGGGTTCTTGACATAGGCTGCGGCACGGGAATCCTTGCCATAGCCGCCCTGAAACTCGGAGCAGAAAAGGCAGTATGCATAGACATAGCAAGGGAAGCCATTGAAACCACCGTAAAGAACGCCGCCCTCAACGGGGTTGACAAGAGGCTATACCCAGTGCTTGGCACCCTAAACCAGCTTCCCGCATCCCTACAGGAGCCCTACCATCTGATCCTCGCAAACATATACCCAGAGGTGCTAAAAGAGATAGCTTCCCAAATAAAAGCCCTTTCCACTAACGGCACCATCCTCATCGCCTCAGGCGTCCCCTGGGAGGACAACCACGAAATCGTGACTTTGTACAAAAGCTTAGGATTTCAACTACTTAACAACCGCTGGCTGGAACAGTACACCACCTTCACCATGCTCTACGTTGGCTAAAGCAGACCCCTTTCCATAGCCCGCCAGAGGGTGGGCAAATCCTCTACGATGAGGTTGGGCTTAAGCAAACCAGAGGCCGAAGCCGCCTCCTCAAAGGAGGTGACCCCCGTAAGAACCAAAGCAGTCTTCACCTTAGCACGATTGCCCATAAGAACATCGCTGTCCAGCTTGTCCCCCACCATAAGAACCTTATCCCGCTCAACGTCCGCCTTCTCCATGGCAAGGCGCAGCATGAAGGGATTGGGCTTCCCAACAATGTAAGGTCTCCTGCCCGACGCTGCCTTCAACGCCGCCACAAAGGCCCCAACCCCTGGCATGTATCCATCTTCCACAGGCCACAAGTTGTCGTTGTTTACCCCTATGAACTTAGCACCATCCAACAGATCCCTCGTTGCTTTGCAAAGCTTTTCGTAACTGATCTTCCTATCCAGTCCCACCACCACGTAATCTGCTCTTCTACTTTCCCTCTCGTTTAAGAAATCACAGTTCAAAGGAGCCAGTTCTCTTCTCAATCCCTCCTCCCCCAACAGAAAGACGCTAAAGTGGCGCAGACGCTCTTTCTGAAGGAGATACCTGTACGTGGCGTAGGCAGCGGTTATGACTATGTCCTCCTCGGCGGGAATCCCTAATATGTTTAGCTTTTCAGCGTAAAACCTGCGGGGATGAAGGGTGCTGTTGGTGACAAAGATGTACTTTATGTTATGCTCTATCAGTCTCTCAACGAACCACGCCGCTCCGGGTATAGACTTATCACCCCTGTAGATAACACCGTCAAGGTCAAGGGCAACAAGCTCTATTGAAGGCTCCAACTAACCTCCAGCTTTCCCATCAAACTGGTAAAGACGAGCTTCAAGCTCTTCTCCCCTTCAAGTCCGGCCCTGCCAAACCTAACTTTATAAACCTTCATCCACGGCTCAACGAAGGGATAGAAGGTCTCTATCTCATCGTCCTTCAGCTCCAGCCTCTGCACAAGCTGTGGTCTCCTCATGCCCTGCGATGTTACTAAAAACACCCTGAAAAACGGCCTCTTCTCGTCCAGGTTGTTCCAGGAAGAGTTCTTGGTATAAAGGGCCACCAAAAAGTCATAATAGGCAGAACAGGTATTCTCAATCTCACGCTCTTTAAGCTGTGCCTCAAGGTCGGTGATTACCTCGGCCTCCCTCTCGTACTCCACCATGGCCTTCTGAAGATCACAGGAGAGAAAGACCACATCCACAGAGGCCAGCATGTCCACCAGATCAGACTTCAACACCGCGTACCTGTGCCACGGCTTCACCATAAGGGAGTAGGCGGTGGCACGGGGAGCCACCGCCTGCCTCATAAAGGCACAACCCGAGACCAAAAGCATCAATCCAAAAAGAAGAGGCCTAAATCTCATAGCTCTCCCCTGGGGCCACCACCACACACTGGCTGGAGGTCTCCTTGCTCACCATTTCGCAGAATTTTTTGGGATCCTGGGCGATAAGGTCCCAGGTGTTGTAGTGCATAGGTATAACCACCTTGGGCTTTATCATCTTCACCGCCTCAAGGGCATCCTCAGGACCCATGGTAAAGTTATCGCCTATGGGAAGCAGTGCCACATCCACCTGATAGCGCTTCCCAATGAGCTCCATGTCCGCTATCAATCCGGTATCTCCGGCGTGGTAGATGAGCTTTCCATCGGCCTTGTAAAGATAGCCACAGGGGTTGCCGGTGTACACCACCTGCCCATCGTCGCTCACATAGGCAGAACCGTGGGATGCAGGCACCAATTTAACCCACCCAAAGGGAAACTCCTTAGAGCCGCCTATGTGCATGGGATGGATGTTGGCTCCCTTAGAAGCACAAAAGTTGGCAAGCTCAAAAGGTGCCACAACCAACGCATTGCAGCGCTTAGCTATATCCACTGCATCCCCGAGGTGATCCCCATGACCGTGGGTCACAAGAATGGCGTCAACCGTTATGTCCTCGGGCTTAGCAGCCGCCTGCGGATTACCGGTTAAGAAAGGGTCTATAATCACCTTGCCCTGCCCGCTCTCAATAAGCCAACATGCATGCCCCAAAAACGTCAGCTTCATGGCCAACCTCCCTAAAGAGTTTTACTTTCCGCCTTTCTCCGTATAGATTTTATATTGAAAAAAGCAGCAAACCGCAATGAGGAGGTTAACCATGTGCATATTCTGCAAAATCATCAGCGGTGAAATTCCTTCTGCAAAGGTGTACGAAGATGACTTTTGCGTTGCCTTTATGGACATAGGACCCGTGAACAAAGGACACGTGCTTGTGGTCCCCAAGAAACACGCCGAAACCTTTGTGGATCTCTCCGAAGAGGAAGCGGGAGAGCTCTTCAAAAGGGTAAACCGCATAGCCAAGGCGGTAAAAAAGGCTCTGGATGCCGATGGCCTGAACATCATAAACAACGTAGGGGCCGCCTCAGGACAGGAGGTCTTTCACGTGCATGTCCACATAATACCGCGCTTTGAGAACGACGGCATGAAGTTTGGCTGGAGGAAGCTCCAGTACGTGGGAGACGAGATAAAAGAATACGCTGAAACCATAAAGTCCGCTATAGAGGGGTAAGCTCTAACCTACCCCATACACCCAGCCTGTCCCCAACTATAACCAAAGCACCAATTACACCATCATCTGCGTGGGTACTGATCCACTCAAGGGCAGGCTGGATCTCTCCCTCACTTTTTACTCTATTGCCCAAGGCAGTGGCAAAGGCATCGGCCAAAGGGGCACTTTCTGCCACAACCACCGCGGCATCGGCCCTCCCAAAGCTCAAAGAGTGGCCCACAGTGCCAGATGAGGTTGCTATTCCCCATCTTCCCGAAGGGATCCTCAGCCCAATCTTCCCGGAAAAAGGAGATTTCCCTGCGTAAAGGGCCACCACCCGCTCTTCAAGGGTGTGCATGAAGATGTCCCCACCGTTTTCCACCACCACCTCATCACTCTCTTTTAAAAGGTACTCCCCCACCATCTGCGCTACTGCCCCTGCCACTGCCGCAAAGGGCCCAACTCCGGCCTTCCCAGCAGCCTCACACATGAGCCTCACTATCTCAGGGGCATCTTCAGCAGGCTTCAGCGGCCCCAGGGATTTCAAAAACTCAGGATGGCTCTCAATGTAAGAGATAAGCTCCCCTCTAAGCTCCAGAAGCCTAATTTCTGTCTTTTTCTTCAGATCCTTTTTGGCCAACACCAAAAGATCACTTTCCTCCACCTTGACCCTAAAAGCGAGCAAATTGCGAGGCGTCACCCAGCCCCTGTAATCCTTCTTCATAAAAGGGCCTCCACTGCCTGCCACACATCCTCCACACCGATGGCAGCGATACACGGAGGCTTGCCATTTACAGGATCACACTCTTCAAAGAAGCGCTCCCGACACGGAGCACAGGGATAACGGGAGGACACAGGAACAAACCTCACCCCTTTTGCCAAAACTGGACCCGTCTTTTCTGGAATGCTGGTGCCGTAAATACCAACACAGTCCACCCCTGAGGCAGCAGCGATGTGAAGGGGACCGCTGTCATTTCCCACAAACAGCTTCGCCAACGAGATGAAAGCGGCAAGTTTTCCCAAGGAAAGATTCAGCTTTGCAACGTTGACAAACATATTATCGGGCAAGCCCTCCCCAATCACCTCTGCATCCTCCGCCTCAGAAGCGCCCCCCACCACCGCCACAGGAACCCCAGCACCAATTAGCCGCCTTGCCACCTCTGCAAAGCTCTCAACAGGCCAACAGCGCTGAGGCTTAGACGCCCCCACATGAAGAGCAGCAAAGCCCCTTTCTTTCCAGCCCAAACTTTTTATAAAGCCACGAGCCCACTCCACATCCCTTTCACCAAGATACAACCAGCCCGTAAGCCTCTCAGGCACCTTCAAGCCTGATTCCTCAAGAATCCTACGATAGATTTCAGCCTGATGAAGCGTTTTATCTACCCTTAACCTGCGGTTAAGGAGAAAGCCCCGGGCATCGGTGTCAAGACCTATGGTCTTCATGCCCGCCAGCGTTGCCATGAGGGCGGAAGAGAAGGAGTTGGGAAGAAGCACCGCCTCCACAGCAGAGCTTCTAAAAAGACGCCAAAGAGAGCTTCCCCAGCTTCCCTTCTCTATCCAAAAATCCCTTTGGTACTTACCTTTGATAAGCTCAAAGAGCTTTGGATAACCAAACAGCAAAAACGGCTCCTTCTCAAAGGCACAGTCCAAAGAGGCAAAGGCCATGAGAAAGTCCCCAACCCAGTTGGGAAGGAAGACCACCTTTTTAAGTCTCATCCACTATCCTCTTGAGCATCTGAAAGTCCCGCAGGGCCACGTTCTTTTGACGCGGGTTCCTCAAAAGGTAGGCGGGATGGTACGTGGGAAAGATCATATATCCCTTCCAGCCTCTGAGAGGTCTTCCCCTGATCTTGCTTATGGGAAGCTTCTTTCCCAAAAGCAACTGGGCTGAAAAGGTTCCAAGGGCACAAATCACC
>JALWBK010000014.1:0-3561 GCA_027037155.1 bacterium
TTGAGATAGCAGAAGCATTAGATAAACTGGGCATTGCCAAACAAAGTGAGCTTTTAAAGTTAGTATTTGACACAGAAGGAAAGCCACTGGAAGGGTATCTTTTCCCAGATACCTATTACTTCATTCCAGATACTCCTGCTGAAAAAATCATAGAGTCCATGGTAAGCAACTTCTACAGAAAGGCGCTTCCAATATTAAAGAAAAGCCACATCCTATCGCCCTACGAAACGCTTATCGTAGCATCGCTCATTCAGAAAGAGACCTACCTTCCACAAGAGATGCCTCTTATCGCAAGTGTCATCTACAACAGACTCAGACGAAGGATGCCTCTGCAGATAGACCCAACAGTTATCTACGCCTACAAGGTAAAAGAGCGCAAGAATCTCTTCTTTATACCAAAGCCAAAGCACCTAAAGATAGAATCCCCTTACAACACCTATCGTGTTGTGGGGCTTCCACCCACACCTATTTGCAACCCGGGTTTAGATGCAATAAGGGCCGCAGTCTATCCGGCAAAAACAGACTACCTCTACTTCGTTTCCAAAAGGGACGGAAGCCACTACTTCTCCAAAACCTTACGCGAGCACATCAACGCCATAAGGCGGTTTCTTAAAAAGAGATAAACTAAACCGTGTATCCCCTCTCAGATTCAAAGACCACAGGACGGGGTAAGGGAACATCCGGTTTAGACACATCCCAACCCAAGAGAGCCAGGCGCAACACCTGATCCATATCTTCAACGGGGATTATCTCCAGACCCCTTCTTATCTCTTCATCCACTTCCCGCAGATCCTTCTCGTTGCCCTCAGGAATTATGACTTTAGGGATACCGCTTCTTTTTGCAGCAAGAAGCTTCTCTTTCAAACCACCCACCGGAAGCACCTTGCCGCGAAGGGTTATCTCTCCCGTCATCGCAATATCACACCTCACAGGATGTCCCGATAATGCAGATGCGATGGCCGTGGCAATGGTTATTCCGGCAGAGGGTCCGTCCTTTGGTATGGCACCCTCCGGCACGTGTATGTGAAGATCAAACACCTTGTGAAAGTCCTTGGGAATACCTAACGCTTCTCTCCTTGAGCGCACATAAGTAAGAGCAGCCTTGGCAGACTCCTGCATAACATCGCCGAGCTGTCCGGTGAGGATAAGCTCACCCTTTCCTTCAACAGCCACCACCTCGGTAAGCAACAACTCCCCGCCGTTTTCGGTCCACGCAAGCCCCTGAACAACACCAACCTCTGGCTTCTCAAGCGCCCCCTGCCTCTTATACTTAGGAACTCCAAGGAGCCTCTCTAAAAGACTAACATCCACCTTAACAGGAGCCTTGAGCTCACCGGTGGTAATCCCCTTCACCACCTTTCTGCAAAGGCGTGCAATCTCCCTCTCCAGATTCCTGACACCCGCCTCACGGGTGTACTCTCTGATAATCTTCATGAGAATATCATCAGGCACCTCAAGCTCGTCTTCCTTAAGTCCATGAGCCTTCAGCTGCTTCGGCAGTAGATAATCTCTGGCTATGTGTAGCTTCTCCACCTCGGTGTACCCTGGAATCCTTATTACCTCCATCCTGTCCAGAAGAGGCTTAGGAATGGTGTGTAGCACATTGGCGGTAGCTATGAAGAAAACCTCTGAGAGGTCAAAGTCAACACCAAGGTAATGATCGCTAAATCTGCTGTTCTGCTCAGGATCCAATACCTCCAAAAGTGCCGAAGAGGGATCTCCTCTGAAGTCAGAACCGAGCTTGTCTATCTCATCCAACATCATCACAGGGTTCTTGGTACCAGCCCTTCTAATCATCTGTATGATTCTGCCCGGAAGTGCGCCCACATAGGTTCTCCTGTGTCCCCTGATCTCAGCCTCGTCCCTCACACCACCAAGGGAAACCCTGACAAACTTCCTCCCCATAGCCCTGGCTATAGACTTGCCAAGGGATGTCTTACCTACACCCGGAGGACCTACCAGGCAGAGAATGGAACCTTTGTTACTCTTTACCCTCTTCCTGACGGCAAGATACTCAAGTATCCTCTCTTTAACATCCTTCAATCCATAGTGATCCTCATCAAGGATACGCTGCGCCTCCTCTATATTTAGCCTGTCCCTACTTCTCTTGCTCCAAGGAAGATTCACGAGCCAGTCAAGGTAGTTTCTCACCACAGTGGCCTCTGCCGAAGTGGGAGGCATCATCTCAAACTTTCTCAACTCAGCCTCTGCCTTCTTCTTAACCTCCTTAGGCATACCGGCCTTCTCTATCGCCTGCCTCAGTTCCTCTATCTCGTCAAACTCACCTCTACCCAGCTCCTTCTGGATGGCCTTCAACTGCTCGTTTAGGTAGTACTCCTTCTGGTTTCTCTCTATCTGCTTCTTTACCTCTTCCTTTATGCGCTTTTCCACCTCCAAAATCTCTATCTCTGACAGCAAAAGCCCGTAGATCTTTTTCAACCTATCCACCACATCTATTGTTGAAAGTATCCTCTGCTTCTCCGAAGTCTTCACATTGAGATGAAAGGCAACGGTATCTGCAAACCTCTCAAGATCGGTTATATCTTTAACGGAAGAAACCACCTCCGAAGGGATCTTTTGGCCCAGCTCGGCGTATTTCTCAAAGGACTCTTCTATAAGTCTCCTTAAGGCCTCCCCCTCCTCAACGGAAGGGTAATCGGAAAAGATGGGCATAACCTTTGCCTTTATGTAATCCCCCTTTTCGTCAAAGTCCAAAAGGCGTGCCCTGTAGAGCCCCTCAACCAGCATCTTAATGGTGCCATCGGGAAGCCTTACGTGTTGAACAATGGTGGCGATAACACCCACTCCAAACACATCATCCTTGGTTGGATGATCAATCTCAGGATCCACCTGCGTCACCAAAAAGAGCTTCTTATCAAGCCTTAAAGCCACCTCTGTAGCCTTCACAGACTTATCCCTTCCCACAAAGAGGGGCACAATGGTCCCTGGAAAAACCACCAGATCCCTCAACGGTATTACCGGGTACAATCTCTCTCCCATGACATCCAATCCTTCAGCTTGCCTTTTGATAAACTAAAATAGGCTCTTTTCTCCTCTTAACAACCTCTTCGTTGATGATGCACTCCTTCACCTGTGGTGCCAGAGTGGGAAGCTCATACATTATGTCAAGCATAATCTCCTCCATAATGGCGCGAAGCCCTCTGGCACCAAGCCCTCTTTCAATGGCCTCCTTGGCGATCAGCTTCAAAGCACCCTCTGTGAAGGTAAGCTTAACGCCCTCCATCTCAAACATCTTAGCGTACTGCTTCACCAGTGCGTTCTTGGGTTCAACTAATATCCTGTAAAGATCCTCTTCCGTGAGCTTGTGTAGCGTTGCCACCACAGGCACCCTACCCACAAACTCCGGTATCATTCCGTACTTGATGAGATCTATAGGCTGCACCAACTCTAAGACGTCATCCTTGCTGAGCTTCTTGGTCTCCTTCCCAAAACCTATGGAGCTCTTTCCAACCCTTCGCTCTATTATCCTCTCCAATCCAACAAAGGCACCACCACAGATGAACAATATATTGGTAGTGTCTATCTGAATCATCTCCTGAT
>JALWBK010000014.1:3571-5168 GCA_027037155.1 bacterium
AAGCTTCCTGCCTCCCTGAGGAGGCACATTGGCAACGGTTCCCTCCAGAATCTTGAGCAGAGCCTGCTGAACACCCTCCCCCGAAACATCTCTTGTTATTGAAGGGTTCTCCGACTTTCTGGCAATCTTATCTATCTCGTCTATGTATACTATGCCCATTTCAGCCCTTTCTATGTCGTAATCAGCAGCCTGAATAAGTCTCAAAAGCACGTTCTCAACGTCCTCTCCCACATAGCCTGCTTCAGTAAGGGTGGTGGCATCGGCTATGGCAAAGGGAACATCCAAAAGCTTCGCCAAAGTCTGCGCTATCAAGGTCTTTCCAGAACCCGTGGGGCCAATCAAAAGTATGTTGGTCTTTTGAAGCTCCACGTCGTCATCTTTGCTTCCGCTGAAAACCCTCTTATAGTGGTTATAGACTGCCACCGAGATGACTTTCTTGGCCCTCTCCTGTCCGATCACGTACTGATCCAAAAACTCCTTAATCTGTTTCGGTGTGGGCAACTTCTCAGGCCTGTACCTATCAGGATCCCTCTCGCTGTTGTTGATGATCCTGTTACATAAAGCTACGCATTTATCACATATATACACTCCAGGACCTGCTATTATCTTTCTCACCTCTTTCTGGCTCTTTCCACAAAACGAACATCTCACGTCTGCCCCACGATCAAGCATCTACCTCCTCCTTCTTCCTCTGCCCCTTGAAACTATCACCTGATCCACTATACCGTATTCCTTAGCTTCTTCCGCACTCATGAAATAGTCCCTGTCAGTATCCTCTTTTATCTTCTCTATCGGCTGTCCCGTGTGTTTAGAAAGTATCCTCTCCAAGGTCTCTTTAAGCTTTAAAATCTCCTTAGCGTGTATCTCTATCTCCTTCGCCTGACCGTGAATACCACCCATGGGCTGATGGATCATAATTCTGGAGTGAGGCAAAGCGTACCTCTTACCCTTGGCACCAGCGGCAAGCAGCACCGCTGCCATACTGGCAGCCTGGCCAATGCAGATAGTACTAACATCGGGCTTTATGTACTGCATGGTGTCGTAAATGGCCAATCCCGCCGTGATGGAACCACCGGGAGAGTTTATGTAAAGATAAACGTCCTTTTCCGGATCCTCCGCCTCAAGAAAGAGAAGCTGAGCCACTATGAGATTGGCAACATAATCGTCAATGGGGGTACCGAGGAATATTATGCGATCCTTCAAAAGGCGTGAATATATATCGTAAGCTCTCTCACCCCTCTCACTCTGCTCAACAACAATGGGCACCAACGGCATTACTCACCTTCCTCCTGTGGCTTTTCTTCACTTTTTTCCTCACCAATCCGCGTCTCCTTCTCAATAACCTTAACCTTGGTGAGCAGATGTTCAAGGGTCTTTTTGACCAGCATATCCTCCATCAAGGTTCTCAAACGCCCCGTACGGTTCATAAGCTCAACAAGCTGCTCCATAGGGATATTGGTGTTCCTGGAAAGGCTTTCAAGGTGAGCCTCCACATCACCTCTTGTGACCTCTACGCCTTCCTCTTTGGCAATCTTTCTCAACACATACGAAATTCTGAGATCCTTCTCTACAAGAGGCTTCAACTCCTCCCTTTTGG
>JALWBK010000015.1 GCA_027037155.1 bacterium
TTTTAAACGAGCTGATGAAGCACTTAGATGAGGTGGTGGCTGGCAGTTTTGAGCTGGAGATAACGGAAACCACAGCTTTTCACGATGTTAACAGGGCGAGAAAGGTTCTTGAGGTGTTGAGGAGTCACGGCGTTACCGTGGCCTTAGACGATTTTGGAACTGGGTATTCTTCCATAGAGACCTTGGCGGATCTTTCTGTGGACAGACTGAAGGTGGATAAGAAGTTTGTGCTCAAAATGTTTGAGGACGATAAGAACATGAAGATTGTTAAAACCATTATTCAGATGGGAAAGGTTTTGGATCTGGCGGTGGTGGCAGAAGGGGTTGAAACTGAAGATCATGCAAAAGTGCTGGCATCTTTGGGATGCGATGAGCTTCAGGGCTTTTACTTTTACAGGGCTGTTCCTGCGGATGAGTTCGTGTCCTTTTATAAAAGCTTCCGGTTATAGGTAATAGACAAATATATGTAGATCTAAAGGCTTTCCTCTGTGGTCTCTGCTTATCTTGGGGATTACCGTCTGCTCTTCAAATCCGTACTTCCTCAAGGTGTTCAGGGCAACTTCCTGAACGGAAAGCACCTCCGCCATTACCGCCAATAATCCCTTCTCTTTGGCTATCTTTAGGAGCTTTTCAACCATAACCTTACCCAATCCTTTTCCCCTGCACCAGGCACATATAGAGATCCTTATCTTGCCTAACCTTCTTTCCCATCCATGCTTTCTGAGGTGCAGGGTCCCCACCCCTATAATCTTTCCGTTGTCTGTGGATACGGCCACTATGGGAACAACCCGGTTTGGATCTATGTTTTCGCACCAGCTCTTGACAAGGTAATAGTTGTGGACGTTGTCTTTGAAGAGGAGTAGATCCTCCTCTTTTATGTTGTGCAGGAAGAATTCATAGAGTTTTTCAAAATCCGAACTCTTCAGAAGTCTTAACTCTATCTCGCTTCCGTCTTTTAATGTAACGATCTCTCCCATGATTTTAATGGTACACCCGCTTGGGTTTAAAGGCAATAAGGACAACTTGTGAAAATATGCATTTTCTCTATTGACGAGGTGCCCTTGGCGTGCTAAAAGGTCTGCCACACTTTTGGGGGTGGTGTGGGATGCATGATGCATACTGGCCGCTGATACTTGTTATGCTTCTTGCCTTTGGCTTTGGTGGAGTATCGGTTCTCCTCTCAAAGCTTTTGGGTCCCAAAAGGCCTGACGAAAGCAAGCTTTCTCCTTATGAGTGTGGTGTTGAGCCGGTGGGTGATGCCAGAAAGAGGTTCTTTATTCACTATTACATCATCGCCTTGCTCTTTCTCGTGTTTGATATTGAGGTGGTTTTCACGTATCCTTGGGCCGTTAAGTTCAAGGCCATGGGCCTTTGGGGCTTTGTGGAGATGGTGGTGTTTATCGCCATCTTTTTGCTGATTTACGTTTACGTCTTGGGTAGAGGAGCGCTGGAATGGGAGTAAAGAGGGCACCGGTTAGGGAGATTGAGATAGTAAAGCCTTCGGTAGTTCAGCAACAGGAGGAGCTTACCCAGGAGGAGCTCTCGCTGCTTGAGGGCAACGTCTTGATAACCAATCTCAACAAGTTGGTGAACTGGGCGAGGAAGTGGTCTATATGGCCCTGTACCTTTGGTCTTGCCTGCTGTGCCATTGAGATGATGGCAACGGCTGCGTCCCGTTTTGATATGGCTCGTTTCGGTGCGGAGGTCTTTAGGGCGTCTCCCAGGCAGGCAGACCTGCTTATCGTTGCTGGTACCCTTACGAAAAAGATGGCTCCTGTTTTGAAGAAGGTGTACGAGCAGATGCCTGAGCCCAAGTGGGTGATAGCCATGGGGGCCTGTGCCGTAGGTGGTGGCATCTACGATAGCTATGCCGTGGTGCAGGGAGTGGACAGGCTGATACCCGTTGATATCTATATACCCGGCTGTCCTCCGAGGCCGGAGGCGCTGCTTCAGGCGGTTCTTATGCTTCAGAAGAAGATAGAGCAAGAAGGTTTTTCCAATAAAATTTAGGATAGGTTGGGATGGGGATGGTGGTTGAGGATCTGAAAAGGAGATTTGGAGAGGCAGTTTCAGAGGTGAACGAATTCAGAGGCGAGACTACCGTTACTCTTTCAGCAGATGTGCTGAAAGAGGCAGCCCTCTTCCTCAGGGATGAGAAGGGCTTTGATTTCCTTGTTGATCTCTGTGGTGTTGACAATGGCGAAGGGAATGGCAGGGGTCGATTCTCTGTGGTCTACTTTTTAAGGAATATGGATACAAGGGAGCAGGTGCGCATCAAGGTTTACACCGACTCTTCTATTGATTCTGTGTCCGATGTATGGCCCACTGCCAACTGGCACGAGAGAGAAGTCTACGATATGTTTGGAATTGAGTTTAAAGGGCACCCCAATCTGGAGCGCCTCTATCTTCCAGAGGACTTCACGGGCTTCCCGCTGAGGAAGGATTTCCCCTTGAGGGGGTACGAGCCGGATAAGGATCTATACGAGGGCGGCGTAAAGACCAAGGTGGAGCCTTCCAGGCCCGACACCATGATTCTCAACATGGGTCCCCAGCATCCTTCAACCCACGGTGTGTTGAGGGTGTTGCTGGAGCTGGAGGGAGAAACCATCGTAAATGCCTGGCCCATAGTGGGGTATCTGCACAGGGGAACGGAGAAGCTCGCCGAGTACAAAACCTATCACCAGGTTCTTCCTCTTACCGATAGATTGGACTATTTGGCGCCTCCTTCCAATAACCTTGCCTATATACTGGCAGTTGAGAAGCTTTTGGGGATTGAGCCACCTCCCAGAGCCAAGTACATCAGGATCATCATGGTGGAGCTTGCCAGGATTGCCAGCCATCTCGTGTGGCTCGGTACCCACGCCATGGATATAGGTGCTGCAACGGTCTTCCTCTACGCCTTTAGAGAGAGGGAGAAGATATACGATATATGGGAGATGGTGGCAGGGGCTAGGTTCCACCAGAGCTACTTCAGGATCGGTGGGGTGAGGGAGGACGTTCCCGAGGAGTTCATCCCCGCTGTGAGAAGGTTCCTTGACGACTTTATGAAGGCGTTGGATGAGTGTGACGGGCTTCTCACCAACAACAAGATCTGGCGTGTGAGGACCGAAGGGGTTGCTGTTCTGAGCAAAGAGGATGCCATAAGGTACGGTGCCACGGGACCCGTATTGAGGGGTTCTGGCGTGAAGTGGGATCTTAGAAAGGCTTATCCTTATGCGGGTTACGAGGAGTTCAGGTTTGAGATCCCTGTGGGTGAAAATGGAGATACCTTTGACAGGTATTTGGTGCGTATGGAGGAGATGAGACAGAGCTACGAGATCCTGCGTCAGGCCATAGAAAGGTTCCCCGATGGTCCCATTAAGTTAGATCCCGGTAAATACACCTTCCCCGAGCCTGAGGAGGTGAAGGGGGAGAGGGCTAACATAGAGGCGTTGATCCACCAGTTTAAGCAGGTGATTGAAGGTGTGAGGCCACCTGAGGGAGAGGTTTATCAGGCGGTGGAGGCACCCAAGGGAGAGTTGGGCTTCTACATCGTCAGCAAGGGTGAGCCGAAGCCTTACAGGATGCATATAAGGTCTCCTTCGCTTATCAACCTTCAGGCATTGCCCCTGATGGTCAAGGGGCTGAAGGTTGCAGACGTTGTTACAGCTATTGGTTCCATAGACATAGTTCTGGGAGAGGTGGACAAGTGAAGGTGTCCATTGACAAGGGCTTTGTTTCAGAAAGCACCTGGCAGAAGATACAGGATCTGATGAATAGGTATCCCGATAAGCGCTCTGCACTTCTACAGGTGTTGCACGCGGTACAGGACGAGAAGGGCTATTTAGACATGGAGGCTATCAAGTGGATCGCCAAGCTGTTTCGTCTGCCTCCCGCAGAGGTTTACTCTGTGGCGAGCTTTTACACCATGTATAACCTCAAAAAGGTGGGTAAATACCTGATTCAGGTGTGTACCAACGTCTCCTGCATGATAAACGGCGCAGAGGAGATTGTCTCTCACATAGAGAAGAAGCTGGGCATAAAGGTTGGTGAGACCACCAAGGACGGAAAGTTCACTCTTATCACCGTGGAGTGCCTGGGTTCTTGTGGAAAGGCTCCTGCTATGATGATCAATAAGGACTATTACGAGGAGCTTACCCCTGAGAAGGTGGACGCTATACTGGATAGCTTGAAGTGAGGTGCTTTAATGGGTGAGTACAGGTTGCTTTTGGCCAACGTGGATAAGCCAAATTCGGAGAAGCTTGAGACTTACAGGGCCTCTGGTGGCTACGAGCGTTTGAGGAAGGCTCTTTTTGATATGAAGCCCGAGGAGATAGTTGAGGAAGTAAAGAAGTCAGGCCTTCGTGGAAGAGGTGGTGCTGGCTTTCCTACGGGCTTGAAGTGGAGCTTTGTTCCCAAGACTGACGAGCCCAAGTACCTTGTCTGTAACGCTGATGAGGGTGAACCTGGCACCTTTAAGGACAGGGTTATTATAGAGAAGGATCCCCATCTGCTGTTGGAGGGAATTGCTATCTCTGCCTATGCCATAGGTGCTCATGAGGCCTTTATCTACATCAGGGGTGAATACGAGTACGGCGCTCAGGTGCTTGAGAGGGCGGTTAAGGAGGCTGAGGATGCTGGTATCCTTGGAGAAAACGCCCTTGGTTCGGGTTACGCCATAAAGATAACCGTTCACAGAGGTGCTGGAGCCTACGTGTGCGGTGAGGAGACGGCCCTTTTGAACTCCCTTGAGGGTAGAAGAGGCCATCCAAGGATAAGGCCTCCTTTCCCTGCGTCCAAGGGACTCTATCAGCATCCCACGGTTATCAACAACGTTGAGACGTTGGCGACGGTGCCCTTCATCGTAGAAAAGGGCGGGGACTGGTACGCCTCTTTGGGTACAGAGAAGAGCAAAGGAACTAAGCTCTTCTCTATCAGTGGACATGTGAAGAAGCCGGGGGTGTACGAGCTTGAGTTAGGTACTCCCTTTAAGGAGCTCATTTACGACATTGCTGGCGGTATGAGGGACGGCAGGAAGCTCAAGGCGGTTATACCTGGTGGTTCCTCCACGCCCATGTTGAGGGGAGAGGAGATAGAAGGAGTGCTTTTGGACTACGAGTCCCTTCAGGCCGCTGGATCCATGCTGGGTTC
>JALWBK010000016.1 GCA_027037155.1 bacterium
TCCTCTCCAGCATACCCATAAGCTCGGGGGAAGGGGCCGAAATCGTAAAGAGATTTGGGGTAGGGGTAAAGGGCAAAAGATGCCACGGCACCTCAGGAGAAAGCTTGTAAACCATCCACCTCGCCAGAGACCTCATCTCGAATATATGACTGTTGAAACCTGGAATAACAGGCGTTACCACCTCAAGATGAGCTCCATCCTCAAACAACCTCTCACAAAACTCTAAAGGAGCCGATACATCGTAACTGTTTCCCGTTATCCTACGGTAACACTCTTTAGTAAAAGCCTTGACATCCACCACAAAGTAATCGCACCAGTTGAGAAAGCGATTCATAAATTCGGCAGATCCCGTGCCGTTGGTATGCATACCTGTTAATAAACCCTTCTCTTTAGCCACCCTAAAAACATCAAGCACAAACTCTGCCATCACAACAGGCTCAGAATAGGCAAAGAAGATACCCTTACAACCACGGGAAAGCGCATAATCCACAAGCTCATCTGGTTCGTACCTATTATACGAAGAGCAAGTAATTCCAGAACGATCCCACGCCACCTCCCAGTTATCACAGTAAGAACACCTGAGGTTGCAGCCCACTCCTCCCACCTTTAACCACAGAACATCTGGAACATCGGTAAGGAAGAGATCTTTAGTGGAAACGATCTTACTTTTTGAAACAACACCGTAACCGCTAAGGAACAACTTTCCTCCCACATTGCATCTCACACCACATCTGCCGTAGGCACCTACCTCTAAGGCACAACGAAATCTGCACACGTTACACAAAACAGCTTTTTCTTTAAACAGCTTGCTTTCAGCCATTTTCACTATCCGGGCAGAGCTTTGCCATAGAAACACAGAAAAAGTCAATACAGAAGCGGCACAAAACTTGAAAAAGACGTTTCAAAACATATAAAGACAACAACTCCCCATTAGGAGGCAAAGATGAGAGTTAGATGGATAAACGAAGGGGTTTGTTTTCCTGAAGGCTTCCTGTCCAGCGGTGTTCACTGTGGCATAAAAGAAAAAGACAAGGATTTAGGTCTCATATTCTGCCCACAAGAGTGCTGGGTAGCAGCGACCTTTACCACCAACAAGGTGAAAGCTGCACCGGTGGTAGTTAGCGCAAAGAAGATAGCTCAAAATCCAACGGCCAAGGCCATTGTTGTAAACAGCGGGAACGCCAACTGCTGTACGGGGCAGAAAGGATTAAACGACGCTAAGGAGATGTGTTACCTTGCAGCCAAAGAATTGGGCATAAAGGAAGAAGAGGTGCTGGTGTGCTCCACAGGTGTCATAGGAGCACTGCTTCCCATGGACAGGGTGAGAGAAGGAATAGCAAGAGCGGTAAAGCAATTAGAAAGGGAAGACCTCAATTTCTCCAAAGCTATACTCACCACAGACACACACACCAAAAGAATAGCTGTGGAGGTTGAAGAAAACGGCTTTACCTTCAGAATAGGCGGATGTGCCAAGGGAGCCGGAATGATCTATCCCAACATGGCAACCATGCTTGCCTTCATAACCACCGATGTGGAGATTCCACGCACTGAGCTTCAAGCAATGCTCTCAAAAGCAGTGAAGGAAAGCTTTAACAGGATAAGCGTTGATGGAGATATGTCCACTAACGACACGGTGATTCTTCTTTCAAGAAAGGGAAAACAGCTACCAAAAGAGCTTATCCCCATCTTCCAAGATGTACTTACAAGAGTGTGCGAAAGTCTCGCCCTAATGATAGTGAGAGACGGCGAAGGTGCCACAAAGGTGGTAAAGGTCACCGTTAAGGGCGCCAAAACAGAAGAAGATGCAGAAAAGGCGTGCAGAAAGATTGTAAACTCTTTGCTTTTTAAGACCGCCCTCTACGGAGAAGATCCTAACTGGGGAAGGATCATGGGAGCAGTGGGAGCATCAGAAGCGGAAATTACACCTGAAAAGATAGATATCTACTTTGAAGACGTTAAAGTGGTATCCTGCGGCATGGCTGTTGATCCCGATGCTGAAAAAGAAGCGACAAAGGTCATGCAGAGGGATAGCTTTGAGGTTGTGATAGACCTAAAGATGGGAGATGCCCAGTATCACATGTTCACCTGCGATCTCACCTACGACTACGTAAGGATCAACGCCGAATACAGAAGCTAAAAATAAAAACTGGTGGAGCCGACGGGATTTGAACCCGTGACCTCCAGAATGCCGATCTGGCGTGCTCCCAGCTGCACCACGGCCCCACCGGCGAGATTTTTATATAAGGCACCAACTCTTCCTTGTCAAGGCACTACTTAAGATGTTCCATGATGTGCTCAAGTAGCCTTAAAAGCACTCTTTTGACACTTTCCCTGTCAGTAGCAACACAGGGCAGCACTTCCACAGAATCGTCCAGATCCAAAACTGTTTTAACGTACTCCGGAGGCCAAGCCCCCGGTAAATCCTGCTTGTTGGCAGCCACCACATAGGGTACATTGAGCCTGCTGTAAAAGAAGTCTATAATGGGGCGTGCCTCCTTTATCCTCTCCCCCTTAGCACTATCGACGAGCACCACAACTCCCAAAGCACCTCTACACAGAATCTCCCACATGAAGTCAAAGCGTAACTGTCCAGGCGTACCAAACAGATAAAGCACTGTGTCCTCATCAATAGTTATTCTTCCGTAATCCATGGCAACAGTGGTATGATTCTTTTCTTCCAGCTCCCAAGCGCTTGTAACATTCTCTTCTGTTCTTACCACATCTATCTCACTGATGCTCTGAATAAAGGTGGTTTTTCCTGATGCGTAAGGTCCCGTAACCAGTATCTTCAACTTCATCAAAGCCCTCGGATCCTATTGATAAGCTTCTTGATAAGCCCAAGAGAAAGAATATCCGCAAGCCAAATCCTTCTGGGCGCCCTCTTAATGAGCCCCGCACACAAGAATCCGTACAAGATCTGCTTTACCCTCAGTTCAGGAAGTCCAGTAAACTCCACTATCTCTGCCACCGTTCTTCTCCCATTGATAGCATCCAAAACCCTGTACTCATCAGCCTCCAACTGCACTTTACTAAGAATTTCCTTAACATTTTTCACCTTTTGAAAAACCATCTCTGGAGAAGAGATCTTCCTCTCAAGGACCGCCTCGTCATCAACATGCCTGGATTCAGCTACGATCAATCTTTCGGTACTCATGAGGTACTCTTTTATTCCGTCATCTATAAAGAAGTTAGCCTTTTCAAAAGAGAAGGTTCCCTCTTTACTCTTCATGAACTCCGATATGGAAGCCTTAACCTTGGACAATAGATTGGCAAACCTTTCTTTATCCCTAACCTTTACAGCAGTGACAAACTCATCAATAAACTTCTTTGTAAACAGATCACTCACCTTATCGCTTTTAAAGGCATACGCCACCATTCCATCCACAAAGTACATACCTATATAGAGATTGCGAGATTCCACCAAAAGGATCCCTGTCTCCTTATTCTCCCTTAACAACTGCAGCACCTCTATAGGGTGGAAATCTTTTAGATTTCCCTTAACCACACCCTCACCTCACCAAAAGAAAGAGAAACAATCCGTTCTCAAGAGGCACGCCAACTATATTACCGTTTTTCGTTTCAACCACCACCTTCTTTAGAGCACTTCCCCTTGCCGCAGAGGCCATGCTCTTGGCCAGAGAAAGGAAAGAAGCCCCCATAGCAGCGAATCTCTCACTCTCCTCCCCTTCAATCATAGAAAGAACAGGAAAGCCATCGGGACTGACCAGTATAGCTCCCTCTATACGGCTGTCTTCAGAGATAAACCTTTTTAAGGTCTCTTTAACAAACTCCTCGTCCATTTCACTCCCTCTCTGAAGAGATGCAGGCTATCACTCCCCCTACAGCCAAAGAAAACCTACCAGAAGCCTCTTCTACAAATATCCTGTCCACGCCCTTTGAAAAGGAAAGCCGCCTAAAGGGATTAAAGAGAGCCACCTGCCCTGCCATGTGCTCCTTCATCCAGCGGGAAAAGGAAGGCAGTATAGAGCTACCACCGGTAATATAGAGCTTGTCCACTACCTGAACATTTATACGGCTTAAAAGAGCCATAACCTCCCCAGCCAACTGACTGGAAAAGCTTTTCACCGCCTCTTCTATCAAATCAGGATCAACCATACCATCAATCTTCAATCTCTCTGCTTCGGAAATCTCAACCCCAAGTCTTTCAGCAACAAAAGCATCAATGGTAGAACCACTCAGATCTGCAATACAGTGGCCAAAGGTTGGGAATCCATCTATCACAACCACCAGATTGGTATTAAGACGCCCAACATCCAACAGCACAACCACACTGTCCTCGATTTCTTCCGGGTAATTATACACCAAAGCATTGGCAAGAGCCGTAAAAGCGGTATCAACAACCACGTCCTCAACACCCATATTCAAAATGACATTCTGACAATTCTGTAAGACCGCCTTCTGCGTAATAACACACACCACTTCCCGTTCACCGCCACGATAATTAACAACCGTGTCATACACTATATCTTCCAAAGGAAACGGTAGAGTACTTTTAAGCTCCTCCTCCACATAGGATACCAAATTAACCGTAGACTCAGGCACCTCAAAGCGGTGCATCATTACAAACCTACCCGGCATAACAAAAGAGACCATACCAGGGTTCTCCGGGATATGTCTCCATATAGCCTCCATCACCTCTCGAAAGCTTCGATCTTCAATTATCTCCCTCACGCTCAATATGGGCTTGGAGTAATCTACGATGGTGGCATAACTGACCACCGGTTTTTTTCCAGTTATATTGCACGAAAGGATCTTGACCCCTGAAGCTCCCAGATCTATGGCAGTAACAACATTTGAACGCTTAAACAGCCTCTTAACCTTGTCTAACATCTCCCGCTCCTTCTCCCACCAGTTTAAACAAAAATTGCCTCAATTTAGGATAGTTTGCAATCAAAAGATTCAATTTTGCAAAAATTTTGCCAAGTTCCTCTTTATAAATTTTACCTGAAGGTTTACCGCCTATCAAATCGACAAACCTTGCCCTTACAAC
>JALWBK010000017.1 GCA_027037155.1 bacterium
TTGTGGGAGGAAAGATCCTTGGCATGGAAGCGGAAGATCTGACGGACGAGTTGAGAGATGCCTTTATGGAGTTTATGAACCAGTTCTGGGGAAGACTGAGACTTGAGCTGACCAAGTTTGATGAGTCTTTCAATTTTACCCAGCCTGAGATGGTGGATGCGAATAAAGAGGATGTGCTTTTAAAGGGCTATAGTAGTTTCTTCCCGCTGACGCTGAAAATGGAGGAAGATGAGATAAAGCTATGTATGTTGTTGGATGAGGATATGGTTAATCTGCTGCAGCAGATGGCGGAGAAGCCGGAGACAGCGGAAGATGCAGAGATCGTACCCAAAGAGGAGCAGGACAAGGGTATGGTCAAGGTAAGTGGAGAAAAGTTAGATTTGATACTTGATATTGAGCTTCCAGTGGTGGTCAGCCTTGGTAAAAGCCGCATGAAGATAAAGGATGTTTTGAAGCTTGGCCCTGGTTCTCTCATAGAACTGGACCGGTCAGCTGATGATTATGTTGACCTTGTGGTAAACGGCAAAGTGATTGCCCGAGGGGAAGTGGTGGTTGTAGAATCCAACTTTGCCCTGCGTATAAAGGAGATCGTCAGCAGAGCCGAGCGTATTAAAGGCCTTAGGAAGTGATTTATTCGCATTTAAAAGTTTTTCTTGCACTTTAACTCCACTTGTGCTACTAACCGCATTGCTAAAGGCTTAGGGGGGACCGTTGAGGAAAAAGAGGGAGGCCACAGACGCACTTAAAGAGCTCAACCTTGGTGGTAAAATAAGGGAGTTGAGACTGCGCAGGGGTTTTACTTTAAAGGACGTTTCGCAGCTTACAGGTTTTTCTACAGCTTTACTTTCACAGATTGAGAACAACGTGGTATCTCCTCCTATCTCAACGCTTTGGAAGATAGCGGAGGCCCTCGGGGTTAAGATAGGATATTTTTTTCAAGAGACCCCTCAGGAATCTGTGGACTATACGGTGGTTAAGAAGGGTAAGGGTAAGCCGACCGCTCGTCGGGAGACCTATCCTAATCTCACCTTTTATTCGCTGGCTTTTGGAAAGCTCACTCGCAAGATGGATCCTTATCTTGTGGTGTTTGACAAGGATGAGCGTGGATCAACGCCTATCTCTCATGAAGGTGAGGAGTTTCTGTATATACTTGAGGGGAATTTGAAGTTGTACCTTGGAGACAAGGTTATTGAACTTGAGCCTGGTGATGCGGTCTATTACGACTCAAGGATATCCCATTCTGTGGAGGGCAAGAAAGGCACCAAATTTTTAGCGGTTGTTTTAAATCCTGAGAAATCTGGAGGTGGGTTATGAGAGAGGTTTACATTCTTTCGGCGGTAAGGACCGCCATAGGTAACTTTTTAGGTACATTGAGCAATATTCCTGCTCCTAAGCTTGGAGCTATAGTGATCAAGGAGGCGGTGAAGAGAGCAGGGATAAAGCCCGAGGAAGTGGACGAAGTTATAATGGGTCAGGTGGTTCAGGCAGGTGTCGGACAGGCTCCTGCAAGACAGGCTATGAGGTATGCTGGATTGCCTGATAATGTGAATGCGTTCACTGTTAACAAGGTGTGTGGTTCTGGTCTCAAGGCGGTCATGCTCGGAGCCACTGCAATTAAGGCCAGCGAGGCTGATGTGATAGTGGCAGGTGGTATGGAGAACATGAGCCTGTGCCCCTACGCCCTGTTTAAGGCAAGAACAGGATACAGGCTCTTCAACGGAGAGCTTGTGGATCTTATGGTGCACGATGGACTGTGGGATCCTTACAATAACTTCCATATGGGTATGACAGGTGAGCTGATTGCAGAAAAGTACAACGTGTCTAGAGAGGACATGGACAAGTTTGCTCTTGAGTCCAACAACAGAGCTCTTAAAGCCATTGAGAATGGCTGGTTCAAGGAGGAAATTGTTCCGGTTGAGATACCTCAGAAAAAGGGAGATCCGATAATCTTCGATACCGACGAGGGGCCCAAAGCCACGACCCTTGAGAAGCTTGCGAAGCTTCCTCCTGTCTTTAAGAAGGACGGTAAGGTTACGGCAGGAAACGCGTCCAAGATTAGCGACGGTGCCTCTGCTGTTGTAATCGCTTCTAAGGAGAAGGTGGAAGCTGCAGGTCTGAAGCCTATAGCCAAGATCGTCGCCTACACTTCGGCACATATAGAACCTGAGTGGGTTATGGAGGCTCCCATACCTTGTGTGAAGAAGCTGTTGGATATGACCGGCTTTACCTTAGATGACATAGATCTCTTTGAGCACAACGAAGCCTTTGCTGCAGCCTCTGTTGCCGTGATGAGGGCACTCAACATACCCCATGAGAAGTTCAATGTGAACGGCGGAGCCGTTGCTCTTGGCCATCCTATCGGTGCAAGTGGCGCAAGGGTGCTGACCACTCTTATCTATGCCTTGAAGAACAGGGGCCTGAAGAGGGGTCTTTGTACCCTCTGTCTCGGTGGTGGTGGTGCTGTGGCCATGATAGTAGAGCTTGTTTAAAAAATAGAAAGGGAGGGTAGCCATGAAGTTGGAGGATATCAAAAAGATAGGCGTTTGTGGCGCTGGTACCATGGGACACGGCATAGTCCAGGTGTGCGCTCAGGCAGGATACGAGGTTGTTGTTAGAGAGGTGAATGAGGAGGCGCTTAACCGCGGTCTTTCAATGATAGAGAAGAACCTGAACAGGGCTGTTTCCAAGGGAAAGATCGCCGAGGATGATAAGAAGGCCATAATGGGGCGCATCAAGGGCACCACTAAGCTTGAGGACTTCGCCGATGTTGACTTCTTTATTGAGGCTGTGGTGGAGCTTGAGGATGTTAAAAAGGAGGTCTTTCAGGCTGTTGACGAGGTTACAAGGCCCGACATAGTGCTTGCAACCAACACCTCTTCCATCTCCATCACAAAGATAGCTGCCTGGACCAAGCGTCCAGATAAAGTGATAGGTATGCACTTCATGAATCCTGTGCCTGTTATGAAGTTGATAGAGGTGATCAAGGGACTTCAGACCAGCGATGAGGTGACAGATCTCACTGTGAAGCTTTCCAAGAAGCTGGGCAAGGTTCCGGTGGTCATCAACGATTCTCCTGGTTTCGTCTCCAACAGGGTGCTTATGCCTATGATCAATGAGGCCATCTTTGCCCTTTACGAGGGAGTTGGTTCTCCCGAGGATATAGACACCATAATGAAGCTTGGTATGAATCACCCCATGGGTCCTTTGGCATTGGCGGATCTTATCGGTTTGGATACATGCCTCTATATACTCAACGTTATGTACGAGTCCTTTGGCGATCCCAAGTACAGACCCTGCCCACTTTTGGTGAAGATGGTGGATGCCGGATATCTCGGTAGAAAGACGGGTAGGGGATTCTATGACTACACGGAAAAGAAGTGAAGTCTCTTTGAATATTGAGAAGGGCAGGGGCTTTCTATCCCTTGCCCTTCCCTCCCTGTTTTTCCCTTCACTCAACGATGAAATCCTCTCCTTTGTTGAGATGTGCAACTGTGACAGTATACGGGTGTTGAGGTTTGATTTTCGGGGTGAGTGTAACTGGACGCCTGAAATAGATAAATTCATTATGGAAAAGTCTGCTGAGGTGGCTCAAAGGATAGAGGCTCATAAGTGTTTAACGGTTGTTACGGTTGATGGCGTTTTGAGGAATACTGCGGTGGAGTTTACATCCCTTGTGGATCTCGTTTTTGCCACTAAGGATTCTCTTTTTGAAGTGGATGGTGGGTTTGTTCCCCTATATGGTGGGATACAGCGCTTTGTGAGAACGTGCGGGCTCTCCCTTTCTAAAGAGCTCTTCCTTTGCGGTAGCTGCGATGCCCTAAGGCTTTTTAATGCAGGCTTCATCAACAGTGTGTTTGATAAAGTTGAAGAGATGGAAAGTTATTTTGTTGAGATGGTGGAGACTGTTCTTAGCAAGTCAACAATGGCGGTTTCTATGACTAAAAGGATATTGGAATCCACCTGGGACATCTCTTTAGAGGCTGGGCTTGCTCTGGAGAGGGAGATGTTTGGCTTTGCTTTCACCACTGAGGATAAAAGGGAAGGCATAGAGGCCTTTTTTGAAAAAAGAAATCCAAAATTTAAGAGGAGGGAGTGCCATGAACTTTGAGTTGACTGAAGAGCAGAAGATGTTGAGGGATATGGTAAGAAGGTTTGCTGAGGAGCAGGTAAAGCCCAAGGCAAAAGAAATTGACGAAAAGTGTGAGATTCCTCAGGAGATCATCCAGCAGCTATCAGAGTTAGGATTGATGGGTATTCATGTGCCTGAAGAGTACGGTGGTTCGGGCCTCAACTATGTGGCTTACTCTATGGTCATTGAGGAGCTTTCCCGTGCGTGTGCCTCTACAGGTGTTTTGGTTTCTGCCCATACCTCTCTTGTGGTAGATCCTATACTGAAGTATGGAACTGAGGAGCAGAAGAAGAAGTACCTCGTTCCACTTGCCAAGGGTGAGAAGATCGGTGCCCATGCTATGACAGAGCCTGGAGCCGGTACCGATGTGACCAGCATCTCCACCACTGCTAAAAAAGAGGGTGATTACTACATTCTCAACGGAACCAAGCACTTCATCACCAATGCCAAAGAGGCAGATATATTCTTGGTGTTTGCCATGACAGACAAGGAAAAGAAGCACAAAGGTATGAGTGCCTTCATTGTTGAGAAGGGCACCCCTGGCTTTGAGGTGACTAAATACGAGCACAAGTTGGGAATCAGGGGATCCTCCACCGGTGAGTTGGTCTTTGAGGATTGCAAGATCCCCGCTTCCAACCTCTTGGGAGAGGAAGGCCAGGGCTTTTATATTGCCATGTACTGCTACGATGGTGGTCGTATAGGTATTGCCGCCCAGGCTGTGGGTATAGCCCAGGCTGCCTTTGAGGAGGCCGTAGAGTTTGCCAAGACAAGGGTGCAGTTTGGCCAGCCCATAGCCAACTTCCAGGCCATTCAGTTTAAGCTTGCCGACATGGCCACGCTGATTGAAGC
>JALWBK010000018.1 GCA_027037155.1 bacterium
TTCTAATACTTGTGAGAAGTCGCCCTGATCCAAAGCGATGCCAAAAACGGGGCTGAGGTTCATCTTCGTCTGCTTGAAGAGTAAAAGTCTATCCCTTTTGGGACCACTGAGGGTCCTTTCGTGGGGAATAATAGAGCCTTCCCCTGGCTTTTCAATGCGTACCCTGCCTATCAGGGCTTTTCTGGTGTAGGTGGTGCCCTCTACCTCAAATGTTTGAAAGTAGCCAAAGAAGTGCTCCTGTTCCAGCTTTTTCAGAACGCCTTCTTTCTGCCACTTTATTAGATACTCGGCGGCTCTGGTGTAGCGATTGTTCTGTTCATCGTCGTCTGGATAGATTTTGCCAAGTATGACTCTAACCACATTGTAAGGGGACGTTTGATAGAGCTTTTCCTGTAAATCCTCGTTAATAGTGTCGTAGGGAGGTGCAACCACCTCCCCCATGTTTAGTCGCTCGTAATCGTAAAGTATCCCTCTGAAGGGTTTGACCTCTGCCATGAGGGCGGTCTTTAACACAAAGAGGCTAACGGTTCAAGGGAGAGATGCCTATTCTTTCTTCTTCCTCGGAGGCTCCACAACCTTTAAAAGCTCGTCGGTGGACTTCTCCTTAAGAGCCTCTGTTATAAGGTACCTTATGAGTTTGTTGATCTTCCTCTCGTCTCCTCCGCAGACTGCATTGATTAGCTTGAACTGCCTTTTGTTCAGCTTTACAGTGACTTCCTCATACCTGGATCTCTTGGGCTGCTCCATTGCTTCCCTCCTTGTCTAAAATGTTGCGTGTATGTGTATAATATACATAAGCTGCATTTATTCAACACCTTTTTATGACAAAAGTTGCCTGCCTTTGCGTGCAGCGCTCTCCTCTATATGAAAAATATAGTGAACTGCAACAGGTGCAAAGCTCAACTCTCGTTATGCTTTTTATTCCCATCTTGACAAGCTGTTCGGTTACAAACTGTTTTAAGGAAAAGTACAGCCTTGAGTCTTTTGTAATGAAAAACCTTTCTGGAAAGATCTTTAGAAATTCACTGCCAACCTGGTAGCAGCACTGATCTACGCATGGTCCGAGAAATGCACTTATGTTGTTAGGGTCAATGTTATGCCTTTGGAAAATCTTTGGCAGCTTGTTAAGAATACCCTTGGCCAGCGGTTTCCATCCGCAATGCAGAACAGCACAAAATCCGGTTTGTGGATCTGTGAGTACTACAGGTAAGCAGTCGGCTGTGAGCACAGTAAGAGCTATCTCTTTTTGAAAAGAGTAGAGCCCATCTCCTGGTCCCTGATAGCCCGGTTTTTTTACCTCTCTTATTACATTGGAGTGGATTTGTGTAAGATATGCGGTGTTAAGTTCCTGTAGTTCTAATATGTTTTTCACTTCTTTCCAGTTCTCCCTTGCCGCCTCTTTGCTCTGGCTCCTCCAGCTTAAATCAAATCTGGAGTTGGTAAAGACAATAGTGAAGGTGCCTCTGTTTGCATAGAAAATGTGCATTCTACTCACCTACTATGGTCAGAATAAGCCTTCTGCTTCTGGGCCTGTTGTCACACTCAATAAATACGATCTGTTGCCATGTGCCGAGTATCGGCTTGCCGGATTTTATAGGGAAGCTGAAGGAGGTTCCTATGAGGGCGGATCTGACGTGGGAAAAGCCATTACCGTCATGCCAGGCTCTGTCGTGCTCGTAAGGTATGCTTTGGGGAGCCATGCGCTCTATGGCCTTTATGAGGTCGTTTATGACTCCTGGTTCGTACTCTATGGTGGTGATGGCACCGGTGGATCCGGGAATGATAACGCAGCCTATGCCTTCCTTTATTTGAGATTCCGCAATCCTCTTAGAGATTTCAGGAGTGAGGTCTATTACATGGTTGGTGCCTCTCGTTTGAATCACTATCTCGTAGTGCTTTACCATTTTGTGCCCTCCGGTTATTGTTGTATAACCCTTAGCTATCAGTTAAAGATAGTGTGCCTATTGGGCAAGAGGGGGGGACGAGATGGACGCACTGTTGATAAGAGGCGGCAGAGTTATTGATCCTGCATCGAGCACCGATGAAATGCTTGATGTACTTATAGAGAGGGGAAGGGTTGTAAAGATGGCTCCTTCTGTTGAGGTGGGGGAGCAGGTGGAGGTTATAGACTCCCGAGGCAAGTGGGTGCTTCCGGGGCTTGTGGATTTGCATGTTCACTTTAGGGACCCTGGTTACGAGTACAAGGAGGATATAGTTTCGGGTTGCAGGGCTGCCGTGGCTGGAGGATTTACCACCGTGTGCTGTAAGGCGAACACCAATCCAGTAAACGATACCGGAGCTATGACTAAGTACATCATAGAGAAGGCAAAGGGAGTGGGCCTGTGTGATGTATATCCGGTAGGGGCGGTTAGCAAGGGATTGAAGGGCGAGGAGATGGCTGAAATAGGCGATATGGTGGAAAGTGGGGCGGTGGCAGTTTCCGATGACGGGATGCCTGTTTGGAATTCGGATTTGATGAGGAGAGCTCTTGAGTACGCTAAGTTCTTTGGGATTCCGGTGGTGGATCACTGTGAGGACAAGCACCTTTCAGCAGATGGGGTGGTGCACGAGGGAAAATACTCGGCTATAACGGGGCTCAAGGGCATTCCCGCATCGGCTGAGGAGGTGATGGTGGCGAGGGATGTGATTTTGGCCAAGGAGACAAAAGGACAGCTTCACATAGACCATGTATCCACCGCTGGTTCTGTAAAGATAATAGAGTGGGCTAAAAACGAAGGGGTAAACGTCACCTGTGAGGTGACTCCCCATCATCTTCTGCTTACCGATGAGGCCATAACCACCTTTGACACAGACACTAAGGTGAACCCTCCTCTGAGGGGTGAAGAGCACGTGCAGGCGCTAAGAGATGCTTTAAAGACTGGGTTGATAGACTGCATAGCTACCGATCATGCGCCTCACGGTAGGGTGGACAAGGATGTGGAGTACACGGAGGCGGCTTTTGGCATATCTGGTCTTGAAACGGCCTTTGCCCTTGTCTTAAAGCTGGTGCACGAGGGGGTGCTTCCCCTTATGAGGGCTGTTGAAGCCATGACTGTGGTTCCGGCAAGAATTTTTGGCCTTGATGCAGGGTACATCGCAGAGGGGCACAAGGCGGATTTGATAGTTGTGGATCCGAATAGAGAATGGGTGGTGGATCCTGAAAAGTTTTTCTCCAAGGGTAAGAACACGCCCTTTAAGGGCTGGAGGCTGAAGGGGAAGGTTATAGCAACGGTGTATGAGGGCAAACTGGTGTACAGGGAGGGGGAGATACTGGGATGAGGAAGAAAGCCATACTTGCTTTAGAGGATGGAACCTACTTTGAGGGGTATAACTTTGGTGCAGAGGGTGAGGCCTGTGGTGAGGTCATCTTCAACACGGCCATGACAGGCTATCAGGAGATACTGACGGACCCGTCCTACAAGGGGCAGATTGTTACCATGACGTATCCGCTCATAGGCAACTATGGGGTGAATCCCGAGGATGTGGAGTCCATCAAGCCCTGGGTTGAGGGCTTTGTGGTTAAAGAAGCAAGCGGCATTGTGAGCAACTGGAGGGCGAAGAAGAGCCTTCAAGAGTATTTGAGGGAATACGGTATTGTAGGAATAGAGGGGATAGACACCAGAGAGCTTACCAAGAGGATCAGGGAAGTGGGTTCCTTGATGGGCATTATATCCACCAAAGAGCTTGATCCTGTGAAGTTAGTAGAAAGGGCAAGGGCTCTACCCAAGATAGAGGGAAGGGATCTCGTTAAGGATGTGACCTGTAAAGAGCCGTACAGGTGGGATGAGGCAGATTGGAGGCTTGGAGAGGGCTACCGCAAGATTGAAGGTGGAAGGTATAAGGTGGTGGTTTATGATTTTGGGGTGAAGTTTAACATCCTTCGGATGCTCAAAGAGGTGGGCTTTGATGTGCAGGTAGTGCCAGCGGCTACCCCTGCTGAGGATGTACTGGAGATGAAACCCGATGGGGTTTTCCTCTCCAACGGGCCAGGTGATCCTGCCCCGGTGGAGTACGCCATCAAAAATATAAGGAAGTTAGTTGGTAGAGTTCCTGTTTGCGGAATATGCCTGGGCCATCAACTTTTGGGGCTTGCCTTGGGAGGCAGGACCTACAAGCTGAGGTTTGGGCATCACGGGGCCAACCATCCTGTGAAGGATTTAGTGAACAACAGAATAGAGATAACTTCACAGAATCACAACTTTGTGCTCGATCCCGATAGCGTCAGCGGTGAGGTGGAGATTACTCACATAAACCTCAACGACCACACGGTGGAGGGTTTAAGACACAGGGGGATTCCCGCTTTTTCGGTGCAGTTTCATCCCGAGGCATCTCCGGGACCGCACGACTCAAGAAACGTTTTTAACAGGTTTATGCAGATGATAGAGGAATTTAAGGGTCATTAGCGGCTGTTTTTCATGTTCCAGATGGAGATGCCGGTGTCTGAAAGGCCACACAGATGTAGCGTGCTGTTTAAAAGCGTAATTTTTGGCACCAAGTACCCGAAGGTGATTTCTGAAACGGAGGCGTTGCTGAACTTCATCCTCCAGATGTGATTCATGTCAAGGGCAAGCACGTGTGCCACTATGGCACTTAGGGTGCCTCCGTGGGCAACTATTAAGATTTCTCCTTCCTTCTCTTCCTGGATGATGGACTCAAAGGCCTTTACCACACGTTTCTGGAAGGAGTGCAGGTTTTCAGCTCCCTCTATCTTTGCCTTTGCAGGCTCTGTGTACCACAGGTTGAGGTTTTCCGGATCCTCTCTTTTCACTTCTTCAATGGGCCTTCCCTCCCACGCTCCCAGCTTTATCTCTTTGAAAGCTTCAACCTCCACAAGGGGAATCTGGAGGTGGGCGTTTATGATTTGGGCGGTTTCTAAGGCCCGTTTCAAAGGGCTCGTGTAGAGCCTTTTTGGTGTGGAGTGTTCTTTAAGCCAGCGTCCCGTCAGTTCGGCTTGAATCCTGCCCAGAGGTGAGAGGGGAGAGTTGGTGTGCCCCTGTATTATTCCTCTGCGGTTAAATTCCGATTCTGCGTGTCTGATGAGTTTGACTATCAGCATGAGTTGGTTTAATACACCCATTGCCCCTTATGCTCAACGGGGCTTGATAAGGTGTGTGAAAAGTGTTAATCGTTGCGGCTTGGTAAGCTTTAGAAGGGGAGGTGTTTTTTATGCCTAAGATGAAGACCAACAAAAGCGCAGCCAAGAGGTTTAAGGTTACCGGTAAGGGCAAGGTTAAGAGGATGAGGGCAAACAAGAGCCACCTTAACGAGGAAAAGCCTGCCAAGAGAAAGAGACGCCTTAGAAGGCCCACCGTTTTGAAGAAGGAAGAGCTGAAGAGGGTTAAAAGACTGTTGCCCTACGCCTTCTAACTTGAAGACAGTAAAAGAGATTTCGGAGGTTTGCCATGAGGGTTAAAGGGGGTCCAAAGACTCGCTGGAGAAGGAAGAAGTGGCTTAAGATGGCCAAAGGCTATTGGGGAGCTAAGAGCCGCTGCTACAGCATAGCCAAGCAGACGGTTATAAAGGCTCTCACCTATGCCTACAGGGACAGAAAGGTTAGAAAGAGGGAGTTTAGGAGGCTCTGGATACTGAGGATAAACGCTGCAGCCAGGCAGCACGGGCTCAAGTACAGCCAGTTTATACACGGCTTGAAGTTAGCTGGAGTGGAGATAAACAGGAAGATGCTGGCAGAGTTAGCCGTTAACAGCCCTGAGACCTTTAAATACCTTGTGGAGCTTGCCAAGGAGGCGCTGCAGCAGAAGGCTGCTTAATGAAGTATTTTGCCGTTATAGGAATCGGGCGTTTCGGTTACAGCGTGGCCAAGACCCTGGCGGATATGGGCTGTCAGGTTTTGGCCATTGATAGGTCTGAGGAGAGACTGCGGCAGCTTGAGGGGATAGTTACCCAGGTGGTGCAGGCGGATGCCACCGACGAAAAAGCTTTGAGGGCTGCAGGCATAAAGGATGTGGATGCGGGTATTGTTGCCATTGGAGAGAATTTGGAGGCCAGTGTCCTCGTTTCGCTTATCCTGAAAGAGTTAGGTGTTCCCTACATCGTTTCTAAAGCCACCAACAGGCTGCACGCCGAGGTTTTGAAGCGTATAGGTTGCGACAGGGTGATTCTGCCTGAGGAGGAGATGGGGGTGAGGGTAGCTCGTTCTCTGGTTTCTCCCAACATAATGGACGAATTAGATCTTTCGGAGAAGGTTAGGATCTACGAGGTAAGAGTGCCGGAGGTTATTACTGGCAAGACTTTAGGAGAGCTTGATTTCAGGAAGCGGTTTGGCCTCAACGTGGTGGCTGTCAAGTCTAAAGATGGAGAGATAGAGATGACGCCCACGGCGGAAACGGTGCTTAAAGAGGGAGACTACATCTTCGTGATAGGGGATCAGAGTAGCATTGAGAGATTTGATAAGCAGGTGAGAAAGATGGAGAAGAAAAGATGAGGGAAGTTCTTGAGCAGATAAAGGAGAGGGCAATCTCTGAGCTTTCCAAGTTAGAGGACCTGAAGTCGCTAAAGGAGTTCAAGGTAAAGTTTTTGGGTAAAAAGGGAGAGGTCACTCAGCTTGTGAAGCGGCTTAAAGAGGTGGCTCCCGAGGAGAGGCCTGTAATCGGCAGGCTTATAAACGAGATAAAGCAGCTTCTTGAGAGCAGGATAGCGGAAAAGGAGAAGGAGCTTAAGGAGCTTGAAAAGCAAAGAAGATTTGAGAAGGAGAGGATAGACGTAACCCTGCCCGGTCGGTTTCCCGCTTTTGGATTGAAGCATCCCATCGTTCAGGTGATGGAAGAGGTGGTGGACGTTTTCAGGTCCATGGGCTTTCAGGTGGCTGAGGGTCCGGAGATTGAGGAGGATTACTACAACTTTGAAGCTCTGAATATACCGCCCGATCATCCCGCCAGGGACATGCAGGACACCTTTTACGTTAGCGACAGGGTCCTTTTGAGGACCCACACATCGCCGGTGCAGATAAGGGTTATGAAAAAGTATCCGCTTCCCATAAGGATCATAGCACCCGGCAGGGTTTACAGAAGGGACTTTGATGTCTCCCACACCCCTATGTTCCACCAGGTGGAGGGGCTTTTGGTGGATGAGGGGGTTACCTTTGCCGAGCTGAAGGGCACCCTTCAGGAGTTTGCAAGGCGCATCTTTGGAGAGGAGACGAAGGTAAGGTTTCGCCCCAGTTTCTTCCCCTTTACCGAGCCCAGCGCCGAGATGGACATAGGCTGTGTTATATGTGGTGGTGAGGGTTGCAGGGTGTGCAAAGGCACCGGATGGTTGGAGATTCTGGGATGCGGCATGGTGGATCCCGAGGTTTTCAAGAGCGTGGGGTACGATACGGAGAAAGTGACGGGCTACGCCTTTGGCTTGGGCGTTGAAAGAATAGCTATGCTTAAGTTTGGTATAGACGATATAAGGCTCTTTTTTGAGAATGATTTGCGCTTTCTTTCTCAATTTGTGTGAGGGGGCGGTGAGTTGAGGGTTCTCTGGAGTGTTCTTAGGCGTTTTGTTGATGTTTCTGGGCTTGATCCCCAGGAAGTGGCGGACAGACTTACTATGTCCGGGCTTGAGGTGGAGGGGGTTGAGTACTTGGGTGAAGCGCTGAAAAACTGTGTTGTGGCAAAGATTGTGGAGGTGAAGCCCCATCCTGAGAGCAATAAATTGAAGGTTTTGAAAGTTAGCGATGGCTTATCCCACTACAGTGTGGTTTGTGGTGCTCCCAATGTTGGCGAGGGGATGAATGTGGCTTTGGCGCTGCCTGGTGCCTCTTTGCCCAATGGGGTGCGTGTTGAGGCGGCGGATATCAGAGGCGTGCGTTCCGAGGGAATGCTCCTTTCGGAGATAGAGCTGGATTTGGTTGAGGAGACGTGGGGGATACTGGAGCTTCCTGAGGAAGCGAAGCCCGGGGATCCTCTTGCTAAGTGGGTTTACATGGATGATTACGTGCTTGAGGTCTCTCCTACTCCCAACAGGGGTGATTGTTTTGGCGTTCTTGGTGTTGCAAGGGAGGTGGCGGCTGTTTTCGGAAGAGGGCTTACCTATCCCGAGGTGGGCTTTCCCGAGGAGCTTGAGGAGGTTGAGAGATACGTTAGCGTAGAGATAGAGGATTCAGAGCTTTGCCCGAGGTATACGGCGAGGTACATTGAGGGAGTTTCGGTGGATGAGTCTCCCCTTTGGCTCAAGGTTGCTGTGAAGGCCTTCGGTATGAGGCCCATTTCCAACGTGGTTGATGTGACTAATTACGTGCTTATGGAGGTGGGACACCCCCTTCATGCCTTTGACTTTGACCGCCTGAAAGAGGGAAGGATTATTGTTAGGCGGGCTAAAGAGGGAGAGTACATAGTCACCCTTGATGGGGAGTACAGGGAGCTTACGTCGGATATACTGGTGATAGCCGATGGACAAAGACCTGTGGCTGTAGCTGGTATCATGGGTGGTGCAAACTCAGAGGTTGCAAGATCCACAACCAAGGTGCTGTTGGAGAGCGCCTACTTTGATCCTGTCAACATAAGGAGAAGCTCAAAGAAATTGGGCCTTTCCACCGAGGCGTCCAAGCGCTTTGAGAGAGGGACGGATATAGAGGGATTGGTGTACGCCTTAAACAGAGCCACCCAGCTCATAGTGGAGGTGGCGGGAGGTAGTGTGGCAAAGGGCGTGTACGATGTCTATCCAAGGCCCTTGGAGAAGCCAAAAGTCTATGTGTCCTTTGACAAGGTGAACTCCCTTTTGGGGGTGGATGTTCCTGCTGAGGATGTGTGTGGGATACTGAAGCGCTTGGAGTTTTCCGTAAAGCGTGAAGGTGAGGGTGTTGAGGTTGAGGTGCCGTACTTCAGGATGCTTGATGTGACAAGGGATGTGGACGTTGTGGAAGAGGTGGCAAGGATCTGGGGGTACGATAGGATACCTTCTGTTATGCCTGCCCAACCCATTCCCCACTACGTTGTGGAGTCGGAGTACTTCTTTGTTGAGAAAGTTAGGGACTATGCCGTGCATTGTGGGCTTACAGAGGCCATATCTTACAGCTTTATAAATCCCACACTTTACGATGCCTTAAAGATTCCAGAGGGTGATGCCAGAAGAAGCTTTGTGAAGCTGCTCAATCCCATAAGTGAAGAGATGTCTGTTATGCGCACCACACTGCTACCGGGGCTTTTGGTTTCGGTTGGCAATAACCACAGGGTGAGGGTCTTTGATACGGCCCTGTTTGAGGTGGGTAGAGTCTTCTTTAAGAGGGAAGAGATAGAGGAGCGTCTTCGTTTCGGTTTTGTTTTTACCGGTAGCACCCCGGGGCATTGGCAGAGTAAGCCCAGAAAGTACGACTTCTACGATGCCAAGGGGGTTCTTGAGTACTTGGCGATGCGTTTAGGTGTTTGCTTCTCCTTTGTGCCTTCTAAAGAGCCCTTCCTTCACCCCGGGCAGGCGGCGGATGTGATTTACGAGGACAGGGTTGTTGGGTACGTTGGTGTGTTGCATCCTGATGTGGTGGAAACCCTTGAGCTCAGAGCCCCCGTGATTGCGGGGGAGCTGGATCTTGAGACCTTTAAGCGTTTGGAAAAAAGGGTGAGTTATCAGCCCATCTCAAGGTACCCCGAAACGACCAGGGATCTGTCCTTTATCATTCCCAAGACCGTATCCTACGATGAGGTGAAGAGGGTGGTTCTTGAGGACTGTCCAGAGGAGCTGGTGCAGGTGAAACTCATTGACGTTTACGAGGGCGAGCCCATTGAAGAGGGCAAGGTGAGCATGACGCTCTCCTTTGTCTTTGTGTCCAGGCACAGGACCCTTTCAGATGAGGAGGTGGACGAGCTCTTCTGGTCCATTGCTAAACGGCTTGAAGAGAAGCTACCTGTTGTTATCAGAGGAAAGTGATACTTTTTAGGAGGTGTGTGAGATGGCTGTGGAGAGAACCCTTGCCATAATCAAACCCGATGCGGTGGAGAGGAACCTCATCGGCGAGATAGTGGCTGAGATTGAAAAGAGCGGTCTGAAGATAAGAGCCATGAAGATGATTCATCTGAGCAAGAAGCAGGCGGAGGGCTTTTACTACGTTCACAGGGAGAAGCCCTTCTTTGACAGCTTGACCGATTACATGTCCTCAGGTCCCATAGTGGTCATGGTTCTTGAGGGGGAAAACGCCATTGAGCGCTGGAGAAAGCTCATGGGAGCTACAAATCCGGAGCAGGCAGAGGAGGGAACCATAAGGAAGCGCTTCGGGTTGAACATTGAGAGGAACTCCGTTCACGGCTCTGACTCTCCCGAGTCTGCCAAGTATGAGATTGCGTACTTTTTCAATAGCTTAGAAATAGTGGGTTAGCCTTGAAGCACTCTGTGGTTGTTTCTGGAAAGTCAAAGGTTTTAGGGGTGGTGGGAAACCCTGTCTCCCACTCCCTTTCCCCGCTTATACACAACTATGTTTACAGCCTTTTGGGTATAGATGCTGTTTATATCCCTATAGAGGCCAAAGAGGCTTACATTGAGGAGGTTTTGTCCGGTCTTTGTTTCATGACCAATGTGATAGGCTTCAACGTGACTATTCCCTTTAAAGAGAGGGTACTCAGGCTTATGGATATGAACTCTGAAGAGGCCAACGCCATAGGCGCCGTAAATACGGTAAAGAGGGGGGAGGATAAGCTTATCGGCTACAATACCGACTGGAAGGGCTTTGTGGAAAGCCTGAGGGTTAACGGCGTTGAAAGGGTAAACTCTGCTCTCGTGGTGGGGGCAGGTGGCGCTTCTAAGGCGGTGGCTTACGGGCTTATCAGAATGGGAGTAGAAAGGCTCTTTGTTACCAACAGAAACCCCACGCACCTTGAGATGTTCTTGGAAAGATTCCCTTCCTTTCAGCCGGTGAGGTGGGATCAGGACGAGATATCCAAGGTGCTTCCCGATGTGGACTTGGTGGTGAACACCACTTCGTTGGGTATGGATGGGGTATCTTTTCCTCCTGTGGACTTGGAAAGACTCAAAAAGAGCGCTGTGATTTACGACTTGATATACCGTCCCGCAAAGACACCCTTTTTGAGGTGGGCTGAAGAGATGGGGCTTAAGGCGGTGAACGGACTGGATATGCTCATCCTTCAGGCGCTTTACGCTGTGGAGATATGGTTTGGTAAAGTTGTGGACTTTGAGCAGGTGAGGGATTACGTACATCAGATGGGGGGAAGTAATGGGCAGGCTTAAAGAGGGCTATGTTCAGGTTTACACGGGAAACGGTAAGGGCAAGACAACCGCTGCTTTGGGGCTTACCCTCAGGGCTGTGGGTGCGGGCTTGAGGGTTTACATAGCCCAGTTTTTAAAGGGTAGCGATTACAGTGAGGTTAAATGTATTAAGGAGAGGTTTTCCGATCTGGTCGCCATAGAGCAGTTTGGAACGCCGAGATTCGTCTCTTCCGGAAGTATCACCGATGAAGACTACGAGCTGGCGAAGAAAGCCCTTGAGAAGATAGAAAGTGCCCTTACCTCAGGCGAGTACGATATAGTGATAATGGAAGAGGCCAACGTTGCTGCCTATTTGGGACTCATCAGTACAGAAGACATTCTGAGGATGATTGATAAAAAGCCTTCCAATGTGGAGCTGGTGATTACGGGCCGTTACGCTCCCGAAGAGGTGATAGAGAAGGCGGATCTCGTCACCGAGATGAGGGAGGTTAAGCACTACTACACCAAAGGCGTTCAGGCACGGGTTGGCATAGAGAAGTAAGGCGCTGTATGTCTATAGGGTGCTTTTGGAATGAGGACTTTGAAGATGTGGGTTTGGTTGACTATGGGAGAATCAGTATGTTAATAAAAGCACAAATTTGGTTAGGGGGCTATGGATGAGGTGGGGATTACTTAAAATTCTGGTGGTGCTATGTCTTGGTCTTGCCCTTTGTGCTTTTGAAGTGGGGACCGTATGGGCTGTGAGTAATGAGGATTGTTTGGAATGCCATGGGGATCCGGACTTTTCTACCGAGCTGCCTAACGGCAAGGTGAGATCCCTCTATGTAAATCCTGATAGGTTTAAGGCTTCTGTCCACGGCGTTAACGAGGTGTCCTGTACAGATTGTCACGCAGACTTGTCGGAGCTGGATTACGACAAGGATGTGCCTCACAAGGTTCCGGCCGCTCCTGTAAGTTGTGGAGACTGTCACGATGAGGAGCAGAGTGCTTATGAGAGTAGTGTCCACGCAAGCTTTAGAAAACAGGGGAAGAAGACAGCTCCTTACTGTTTCAACTGCCATGATTACCACTACACAAAGCATCTTGAAGCTTTAACTGTTGAGGAAAGAGCAGATAAGTTTTGTTTGAAATGTCATGATCCTATGAAGATTCATGCGTGGCTTCCTGAAAAGAAGCTACACTTTAAGCATGTTGGATGTTCGGTGTGTCACGCTCCTGAGACTGGAGGAGAGGTTGCTCTTAGGTTGTATGACGTTGCAAAAGGTGAGTTCCTGTCTGGAGAGAAGCTCCTGAAGGTTCTTAAAGTTGATTACGATAACTTTGCCAAGCACTTTGACAAGGATGGCGATGGAAAGTTTAGCGCAGATGAGCTTAGCCAGCTTGTTAAGGTTCTAAGGAAGAACAAGATACATGCTGTGGTTAGGGGTGAGTTTGTGGTTAAATATGATCCTTCCCTTCATGCTATTGTAAAGGACAAGGCAGTGAAGGACTGTGATGCTTGCCATTCCGCCAATTCCTCGTTCATGCAGAAGGTTTACTTGGTAGTTTCTAAGAAAGACGGAACGGCTGCTAAATATCCTGTTGATAATAAAGCACTTTCTTCTATATATGTTTCTGATTTCTATGCTATCAACGCAAATAGGGTGCCTTGGCTGGACATTATAGGTGTTTTGATAGTGCTTGGTGGTGTGGCTTTTGCGGGAGGCCATGGTACCTTGAGGCTGTTGACAATACCCCTTAGGAGGAAGGACAAATGAAAAGGATATACCTGCATCCGCTGCCTGTAAGAATATGGCATTGGATTCATGCTGCTTGTATAGTTCTTTTGGTTTTGTCTGGCATTCAGATAAGGTATGCAGATCACATCCATTTCATGTCTCTTAAAGATGCGGTGAACTTTCACAACATAATTGGAATTATTGTATCAATTGATTTCCTTTTGTGGTTTGGCTACTACGTTTTTACTGGTAAGATAAAAACCTATTTCCCTACTGCTGAGGAGATACTTCACGGTGCTATAAGACAGATAAGGTACTATGGGTACGGTATTTTCAAGGGTGAGCCTAATCCCTTTCATCCCACTCCTGATAACAAGTTCAATCCTCTTCAGAAAGGAGCTTATATGACTATTATGTTGGTTCTTTTGCCCCTTCAGATTGTGACAGGTATTATTCTGTTGGATGTTGAAAAATGGAGTTATATAGTTGATTTCTTGGGTGGTATTAAGGTGGTAGATGCTATTCATGTGTTGCTTTTCTTCTTCTTCGCGTCCTTTATAATTGCTCACTTTTACCTTGCAACCTTAGGACACACTCCACTTGCCCACTTCAAAGCTATGATTACCGGTTGGGAAGAGGAACCTGAGGAGCATCATTGAAGTGATGGGTGCACAACGGGTGGTTGAGTATTCCTCAGCCACCCGTTATTTGAGACCATTCTGTGAGGTTGTTTGCTATCCTGTCTGTTTGATGTAGATCGTGTGTAATTATAAGCACTGTGATTTCCGGGGTTAGCCCTGTCAAAAGCTTTTCAAGATGGTGGGTCGCTTTTTTATCTAAGGCTGAGGTTGGCTCGTCTAAAAGCAGGGCTTCTGGATTTAGGGCCAGGGCTCTGGCTATGCAGAGCCTTTGTATCTGGCCCCCTGAGAGGGTTAAAGGGCTTTCGCTAAACCTGTCTTTGACCTCATCCCAAAGATAGGCCATCTTGAGGCTTCTTTCCACTATGTCCTCTTTCTCGTCCTCTTTGAGCTTTATGCCATTTAGGGTGTAGCCAGCAAGCACGTTTTCTCTGATGTTCATGTCAGGGAATGGAGTGGGTTTCTGCGAAACCATGACGATCTCTCTTCTCAACTGTGAGGGCTTGAAGTGATAAATGTCTCTTCCTTTAAACAGTATCCTTCCTTTTATTTTAGCGTTGGGAAAGAGTTGGTGAAGTCTGTTTATGCACCGTAGCAGTGTGGTTTTTCCGCATCCTGAGGGTCCCATGATGGCGGTGATTTTCCCTTTTGGTATAGTGAGGTTTACGTTTTTGAGTATCCATCTGTCCTGGAATCCTGCCCATAGGTTTTCGACGACGATGATAGGCTCACTCATCTTTCTTTTGTGGCAAATCCTTCACATGGATATCTAACTGAGGGAAGGGTATTTCGATGCCGTTTTGGTTGAGGGCATCGTAGATTTCGCTTAGGTAGCTATCCTTTACTTCATCAAGGGGGACGTTGATTTCTCTTAGTCTCACCCACACAGCCAGGACGAAGTTGAGGCTGCTATCTGCCATCTCGACAAACCAGACCTTGGTTTTGTGTTGGGAGTCCTCCTTGGTGAACTTTACATTTTTTGCTGTTTCAAGCACTATCTCTTTTACCCTATGGATGTCGCTGCCATAGGCAACGCCAAAAGGTACGGTGATAAGCCTCCAGTCGTCCTCGTAGGTCCAGGTGGATATCCTTTTGGATATCATGTCGGCGTTGGGAACGATTATCTCAAGGGCAGATAGGGTGCGGATAACGGTGCTTCTTATGTTTATCCGTTTTACTGTTCCCGTGGTGCCATCTTCCAGCTCTATGATGTCTCCCACCTTTATGCTCCTTTCAATCAGCAGGATGATGCCTGAGATGAAGTTGTTGGCAATGGTCTGCAGTCCAAAACCTATACCAACGGATAGTGCTCCAAAGATTATGGTGATCTGGCTCAAGTTTATGCCGGCTATGCCTAAAGTGATGAGTAGCAGTACTAGGTAGAGGAAGTACTTAATTAAAGTGTTGACCGATTCTGCCTCTCCCTCATCCATGCCTATGTTTTTGAAAAATGCTGAGAGCCTGCGCATAAGGAGTTTTATGCACAGAAGCCCCACGAGTATGGTTATTATGCATTTTATCATGGTCAGCGGGGTGAAGGGCTCATTACCTACTTTGAAGATGGGGTAGTGCAAGAGGCTGATCAGTCTCTTTCCAGTTTCGGAGGCGAGGTTTTTGGCTGTGCTTGAGAGCTTGGCTAAGTTATTTATCCTCGCCTTCCAAATGGGCAGTACGTAATTAAGCTCAAAGGAAAAGTTGTTCAGTATCTCTCTCTTTTTGAGCAGTTCGCTAAGGAGTGCTTGAAGGTTCTTTTGTAGCTCGTTGGTGCTTTTGATGAGCTGGCCATATTGGCTTTTAAGTCTTTTGTTGTTCTGAGCCTCTATACTGTAAAAGTTGATGGTATTGTAAGTGCTGTTGACTTTCTGCTCTAAGTATTTGGCTTGAAGGTTCAACCTTTCAATCTCTGCGTTGAGCTGAAGGGACAATTTGCTAAAGTCTTCTACGAGTTTTAGTGCTTTGGAAGATGGGCATCTCTTGCTGAAGCAGAGGGCCAGGGTGAGCCAAAACTTTTCCCTTTCGTATTGGAT
>JALWBK010000019.1 GCA_027037155.1 bacterium
AACTTGGGCTCTTTCCATAACTACCTCCGTGGCTTTTCTGGCTTTAATTATATGGTCAACAGGTGCGCTTTAAAAGGGCGTAAAAGAAACCGGTTGAGCCACCTGATGGGTCAAGCCTTTCCATCTCTATGCATTTTAGTGGGAAGTTTTCTTCAAGCCACCTGACGTTTTCTTCGTTCTCCTCTCTCCAAATAGAGCATGTGGAGAATAGAAGGATACCGCCGGGCTTTACCAAAGGTACCAAGGAGTTTAGGATGGTTCGCTGGGTTTGGACACATTCCAAGTACCTTTCGGGGGTTGTGAGCCACTTCCTTTCCGGATGCTTGCCCCAGGTACCTGAGCCGGAGCAGGGAAGGTCTGCGTGAACGGCGTCAAACTGTATCTTAAACGGCGGTTTCGCTGCATCAGCAATAGTAAGGTAGGGTAGGGGAAGTTCAAGGCGCTGGAAGTCATTGATGAGCTTCTCCATTCTCATGGTGGATATATCGTTGCAAAAAAGCCTTATATCAGACCTTAGCTGCCTTATCAGTGAGCTTTTCCTGCCTGGAGCGGCACAGGCGTCAAGGATAGACGCTTCTTGGGGAAGGAGCTTGAGCAGCTTTACAACACCAACGGCGGTGTTTGGATCCTGTACTGTGAAGTATCCAGCTTCGTACTCGGGGGTGCGCATTACAGGATACGTTTTGGCCAGCTTTATGAAGGGTTGTATAGGTGATATCTCAAGCTCGTAGGCGTACCTTTCAATAAACCTGCTTGCCAGCTCCCGCACACCTATCTTGGTAGTATTCACCCGCACTGCCATGGCGGGGTGCTGGTTCATCTGCTCCATCAGTTTTAGGGCCTTTTCCTGGCCGAACTGATCTATCAACCTCTGGCTTGCCCACTGGGGGAAGAAGAGATGCCAGAAGGCCCATTCCACTATGTCTTGGGGCGGCTTTATCCTGAACTTTTTGATCCCGAAAAGCACGTATCGCACGCGGTTGATAAATCCTCTTTTTACCCTCTTTTTTTTGAAAAAGGGCGTTAGTGCCTTCAGAAAGTAGTTGGGATGCTTGTTGTTGTAGTAAACCTCGTAAGCTCCCACCCTCAAAACGGCCCTGAGAAGAGAGGAGGAGCGGCTTAGGGGTTCTTCCTGCACCTCTTCTATCATGCGATTTAGCACACCCCAACGCCTTCCTACCTCGTTGGTTATGAGGGTGGCCATCTCTCTCGCTTTAGGTGAAAACTCGTATTTCCTGAAGATGAGCTCTCTTGCGAGGACAAGATCGCGATTTATCTCTAATAGTTCTATTACCCTTACTGCCAGCTCTATTCCGGCGGAGTAGAGTGTATTAGCTCCACCAGCCATTTCACTTTATCGGGATTGGTGTCTGGGAAAACCCCGTGTCCCAAGTTGAAGATGTGCGCTTTTGCCTTCTTTCCTTCGTTTATTATTCTTATGGCCTCTTTTTTGAGTTCATCAAGGGAAAGAAAGAGCACCGAGGGATCAAGATTGCCTTGGACGGTCTTTTCTTTACCAATGGCAGAGATGGCATCTTTTAAAGAGATGCGCCAGTCCACACTTACGGCGTCGCAGGGATAATCTTTTATGATGGGAAGAGAGCCACAGGTGCCTGTGGAAAAGTAGATTACCGGTTTGCCAGTCTTCTTTAGTCCTTCAATAAGCCTTTGGGTGGGTTGAAAGATAAATCTTTGGTAGTGTTCGGGGGACAGTGCTCCTGCCCAGGAGTCAAAGACCTGAAACGCATCGGCTCCCGCTTCAAGCTGCATAGTTCCGTATTCAATAAGTATATCAACGATGTGGTTGCTAAGCTCATTAAAGGCTTGAGGATGCTCAAACATAAACCTTTTGGTTTTGTGATAGTTTTTGGAGCCACCGCCTTCTATGATGTAGCTTAGCAGAGTAAAGGGTGCGCCACAGAATCCTATGAGCGGTACATCTGGAAAGGCTTTTTTGAAGCCTTTGACGATCTCTGCCACAAAACTTAGCTCTTCTTTGACGTTGTAAGGATGAAGGAGCTTTTCAGGTTCGGTTAGGGGAACATTCGTCTCAATTACCGGTCCCACCTGCTCCTTTAAGGCCACGGACATACTTTTAAAGGGTAGAAGGGGAACCAGAAGGTCAGAGAAGAGAATGGCTGCATCCACCCCCAAAAGCTTTACGGGAAGGGCCGTTACTTCAATAGAGGTTTCTACGTTTCGGCACATCTCAAAGAAGTCTTTGAATTTGGACCTGATACTCCTGTACTCTGGCAGAAAACGGCCTGCCTGCCTCATGAACCATACGGGGATGTAGGTTGGTCTTTCCCCTCTAAGGGCTTTTATGAAAGCGGATTCACTCAAGGGCTCCTCCTTTTTGCCACAGCTTGGGCTGGTAGCTGCAAAAGGGTTCTTCTTCCATGTAGTCGCCGTGTACCGCGTACGCTCTCGCTCTGCATCCTCCGCAGACGTTGATGTATTCGCACTTGCCGCATCTTCCCTTGTAGCGCTTGAAGTCTCTGATATCGTTGAACAGCTTGGAGTTTTCCCATATCTCTTTGAAGGAGCTTTCAAAGACGTTGCCCGCACTTAATGGGAAGTAGCTGCACGGCTTTACGTTACCGTAGCAATCAATAAAGGCTATGGACTGAGCCGCCACGCAGCCCTTAGCACCCCCTGTGGAGAACTTGAGGGAGCGTCTCTTGTAGTCAATGCCGTGCTTCTTGGCAAGCTGTATGCATATCCTATAGTACATGGGGGCGCAGGTTGGACGCACTAACATCTCTTTCTCCTCAAGCTCCATAAAGAAGTGCCACTCAAGGATTTTTTCGTAGTCCTCCTTGTCTATTAGCTCACTCATTACCTCTTCGCCTCTTCCCACGGGAACAATCATAAACATGTACCAAGCCACAGGCTTGAGGCTCTTTGCCAGGCGGTAGACGTTTTCTATGTCGTGTTGGTTTCTTTTGGTAAAGGAGGAATTTATCAGAAAGGGTATGTTGTGTTTTTTAAAGAGCTTTACGGCGTTCATGGTGCCTTCAAAGGCACCCGGCTGCCTCCTGAAATCGTCGTGAATCTCAGGGGTGGAGCCATCAATGCTAAGAGAGACTATCTGTATGCCAGAGGCCTTCATTCTCTCGCACACTTCATCCGTGACCAGGGTACCGTTGGTGGCCATGCACATGCGAAGGCCCTTTTGGGTTCCGTAACTGGCGATCTTGTCCCAATCTTCCCTCAAAAGGGGCTCTCCTCCTGTAAGCACCACCGTGGGTTTGGCGAAACTCGCAATGTCGTCAATGAGCCTGTAGGCGCTTTCCAAATCAAACCTTCCGAAGTCGCTTGATACAGAGGAGGCGCTTCTACAGTGTATGCAGTTGAGGTTGCAGGTGCCTATGATTTCCCAGGCTATCCACTTGGGTTCCCATCTCATCCTTACTCCCATTCAATGGTGCTTGGAGGCTTGGAGGAGATGTCGTATACCACCCTGTTTACCCCCTTCACCTCGTTTATGATGCGGTTGGATATGTTTTGTAAAACCTCATGGGGAAGCTTTGCCCAGTCGGCGGTCATGCCGTCCACACTCTCCACAGCTCTTACTGCTATTACGTGTTCGTAGGTGCGTTCGTCTCCCATAACTCCCACTGTCTTCACTGGCAGAAGAACCGCAAAGGCCTGCCACAGCTTTTCGTAAAGTCCCGCCTTCTTAATCTCCTCCAGTACTATGGCGTCGGCCTCTCTCAGTATATCAAGCTTTTCCTTTGTCACCTCTCCAATGACCCTTATGGCGAGGCCAGGACCCGGAAACGGATGCCTTTTGATAATGTACTCAGGTAATCCCAGAAGCTCTCCTATCTTCCTCACTTCATCCTTGAAGAGGAAGCGCAGTGGTTCTATGAGTTCAAAATCAAACTTTTCCGGCAGTCCTCCTACGTTGTGGTGGCTCTTTATGGTGGCGGATGGTCCCCATACGGACACGCTTTCTATCACGTCAGGGTAGAGGGTTCCTTGAGCTAAGAATCTCGCGTTGGGAAATTGGCTTGCCTCCTCTTCAAAGACACGGATGAAGGTCTCACCTATTATTTTTCTTTTCTTTTCGGGATCGGTTATGCCCCTCAATGCCTTTAGGAACCTTTCACTGGCATCTACGAAGTGAATTTTCACGCCGAGCCTTTGGAAGGTTTCCCTCACCTTTTGGGCCTCGTTCTTCCTCAAAAGGCCGTTGTCCACAAAGATGGGGATGAGTTGATCCCCTATGGCTTTGTGTAAAAGGGCGGTGACCACAGAGGAGTCCACGCCGCCTGAGAGGGCGCAGATGGCCTGTGCGTCTTTTACCTGTTCTCTTATGTCCCTTATGCTCTTTTCTATGAAGTCCTCCATGCTCCAGTTCTTTTCACATTGACAGATTGAGAAGACGAAGTTTGCTAAGATCTCTTTGCCGTGAGCCGTGTGGACCACCTCTGGGTGAAACTGCAGTCCCCAGATCTTCTTTTGTTCACACTTAAAGGCAGCTATGGGGCTGTTTTGGGTTCTGGCGATGGCTTTGAAGCCTTCGGGCATCTCAAGTATCCTGTCGGAGTGGCTCATCCATACCTGAAACCTTGAGGGAAGCCCTTTAAACAGGTCGCTATGATCTAATACCTCTAACTTGGCGTATCCGTACTCCCTTTTCTGGCTCTTTTCCACTTTGCCGCCCAGCATCTTAGAGATGAGCTGCATGCCGTAGCAGATGCCGAGTATGGGCTTTCCAAGCTCCAAGAACTTTGGAGAGCAGAAAGGGGCATTGGGACTGTGCACGCTAGAGGGTCCACCTGAGAATATGAAGCCCTTTATCTTGTCCAAAGGCAGCTCTTCTGGCTCTTTAAAAGGTGGGTATATCTCGCTGTAAACCCCAAGTTCTCTGACCCTTCTTGCAATAAGCTGGGTGTATTGGGAACCGAAGTCTAAAATAGCTATCATCTTTTCACCTCAGAAAGAGCTTGGTGAGAG
>JALWBK010000020.1:0-11469 GCA_027037155.1 bacterium
CTTCTTCCCTGCTTCTCACCAACCCTACCCAGAAACTTCTCCACTCCAGAAACCCACACTGGAAGAAGCGAATCCACAAAGGTATCCAACTTTAATACATCTCCTTCTTCCAGCTCCAAGATCTCCGCCAAAAGAAGCGTAACATGACCGAGGATGGCCTCTACAGGAACAACCGCCCTCAACACATGCTCCCTAACCTTTATCCTTTCCTCTTCAGATATCTCCCTGGTACCGGTAAACATCTCCAGACCAAGCTTTGATCCCACCGGCTCAAGGGCAATGGCTGGGATACAGAGATTCATCATACCTTTAACTTCACCGATTCTTATCTCAAAGGTAATCAAGACCACCACCTCATTGGGAGCAACTATCTGTATGAGGTGTGGACTTGACTCCTTCACCTCAACAACAAACTCCACGTCTTCTATAACATCGTCCCACACCTTCTCTAACTCATCCAAAGCTCTGTTAACCACACCATCCATCAGATCCATTTCAAGATCCGTAAGCGGTCTAACCTCCTCTACAGGCTCTCCGGGACCACCCAACAGCCTGTCTATAATGGGGAAGACCAAGGAGGGGTTTATCTCAAGGGCGAACTTCGCCTCCACAGGGTAAACACCCAAAACGCAGAAAAAGGTGGGATCAGGCAAAGCCATCAGAAACTCTGAGTACGTAATCTGCTCTATGGAAGAGAGCTCCACCTCCACTATGCTTCTGAGGTAGGTGGAAAGCACTGATGAAAAGTTCCTGGCAAACCTATCGTGCATAAACTGAAGGAATCTTATTTTATCCTTGGAGATACGATCAGGACGCTTAAAATTGTAAGGTACCGCTGTCTTCTCAGGAGAAAACTTATCAGGAAGGGTATCTAAACTTAACTCCTCACCCTCCTGCAAAGCCGCCAGGAGAGCATCCACCTCTTCCTGAGTAAGAATCTCCGCCATGCTTCTATCCTAAGATAAGCTTATTTACGATCTTAGGTATCTCATTGATGGGAGCCACATAGTCGGCCAAGTTAGACTCCACCACACACCTGGGCATGCCGTAAACGATACATGTGCTTTTGTCTTCCGCCACCATAATCCCGCCTTTAGCCTTTATATCCTTGGCCCCCTCGCAACCATCTTTCCCCATACCTGTTAATATAACCCCTAATACCCTACCACCATAGGTGGAAGCCACTGCCTTATAGAGCAAATCCACACTGGGTTTGTATATTATATTCGGAGGAGAATCCACCACCTTTATAACCTTGAGTCCTCCCTCTTTCGCAACAAGCATCTGTTTGCCACCTGGAGCAACATAGACCACCCCTTCCTTTACAGGCTCTCCGTTTTCAGCTTCCTTAACCTCAAGATGCGTCATGCTGTTAAGCCTTTCCGCAAGCATTCCGGTAAAGAGTGGAGGCATGTGCTGAGCTATAAAAATCGGATAATGGAACTGCCTATCAAGTCCAGAAATGAGGGTCTGAAGGGCAGGTGGACCTCCAGTAGAGGATCCTACTGCCACAACTTCAGCAGAAGAAAAGTACTTTACCGAACTAAAGTCCACTGTCTTAGATACAATCTCTTCCTGCCTACGTTCAAGTTTATGTTTTACCCCAAAGGCGCTTGGCCTCTGATTCAAGGATCTTTGCCTTAACCTCTTTAAGGAAGAGAGACTCCCTTTGGCATGTTTCACCTTCCTAATAAGCTCCTCTTCCACATTGTAAAACTCCAGTATGCCTTTCTCCACCCCTTTGGGAATAAAGTCCAAAGCTCCAAGCTCAAGCGCCTTCAAAGTAGCCTCAGCTCCCTCTTTTGTAAGAGCACTAACCATGATAACGGGAGTAGGTTTTTTCTGCATAATCTCCTCAAGGGCCTCCAACCCATTCTTTCTCGGCATCTCAATATCCATAGTCACAACATCAGGAGAGAGCTCAAGTACTTTCTGGACGGCTTCCTCCCCGTCCTTGGCAAAACCAATAACCTTAATTTCCGGATCCTTCTCAAGCATCCTGGAAATAGCACGTCTGAAAAAAGGAGAATCATCCACCACAAGAACCCTTATCATGATTGCACCTCATACCCTCTCTTTTCAAGATAGTGTTTTATTCTTCTCACCGCTCGCCAGTGAATCTGGCAAGCCCTTGCCTCACTTACATTGAGTATACGGCCTATTTCTTTAAAAGTAAAACCCTCTTCGTAATACAGAGAGAGAACCAATCTTTCCCTATCAGACAACGATTCTATAGCCCTTACCAACTCCTGAAAAAGCTCCTTTTCTTCCAAGAAAGACGGAGGATCCCTGTCATCCTCAAGCACAGAGAGAAGGGTATAGTCATCCATATCGGCCACAATAGGATCTGTTAAACTATAAACACACGCATCAGAAGAGACCCTCATTAGTTCTTCCAATTCCCCTTCAGCCATCTGCAGTTTCTCTGAAAGCTCCTCAATGGTAGGCTCTCTTCCCAGCTCAGCGGAAAGTTCATCCCAGGCACTTTCAAGCTCTTTGACCTGCTTCCTCCTGCTTCTTGGCAAAAGATCCAACGATCTGAGATAATCCAACATAGCACCGCGAATTCTTATCTCTGCAAACTTTATAAAGCTCTCTCTCTTGGTGGGATCGTACCTGTTTACAGCGTCAACCAGTCCCAAGTAACCATGGCCAAGGAGATCCTCAAGTTCCACATTACTCGGAAGTCTCTGTTTCAGTTTCAGAGCTATCTTTGACACCAAAGGAAGTAGTTCCTGTATCAACTGATCCTTGCTCTTCACCATCTCTCCTGGATCTAACTATAACAGAAAAAAGCACACCATAAAAGGCTGTAACAAAAGCAAAAAGGGCAACAACAAAGGCTTTCCCCACTACCAACCACGGATCGTTCTCAAGGAAATAAAAGAGCAAAAAGGCAAAGGAAAAAACAAATAGAAACGCTGCCAAACCACATCTTTTGGCAAATCCACGGGCATCTTTTTCGGTCAATACCTTATCCAAGACCTGCTGAAACACCCCTGAACCTCAAAAAGCCAATGGCAAGTCTGGACAATCCCCTCTCGTCCTTTCTGAAAACCTTAGGGTCCACCAACTTCTCCACAAGAGGCATAAAGGCATTTTTCACGCCCTCAAGAGCAACCAGGCTCTGCTCTCTCAAAAGCCTCGGAAAGACATCAGATTTTGGGATTTCTCCCACTTTGATCAACCTCATACCACCCAAAAACTTACCAGCCACAAGCTCAAGATGAGACAAAACGGCTGTATCCTCAGATCCCTCCACCCTATTAAGCAAAACCTTCACCTCTTTTTTGGAATAGTCCTTATAGAGGATCTTCAACAACGCATAAGCATCGGTCACTGAGGTTGGTTCAGGCGTCACCACAACCAGCACATCCTGACAAGAAACACAAAACAAAAGAACCTCATCGGATATGCCTGCAGCGGTATCGGCTATAATATAATCCACCTTCCCATCAAGCTTTATGAGCTCAAGGACCAACCTCTCCCTCATAGACCTATCCATATTCATAAGCTCCCTTATACCAGAACCACCAGGCAATACGTAAAAGTTATCCTTAACCTTCACGAGCACATCGTCTAAGGTCGCTTCCCCTTTAGCAAGGTGATAAAGGTTCAGCTTTGAAGAAAGCCCCAACATTATATCCACGTTGGCAAGCCCAAGGTCTCCATCAATGAGACAGACCCTATGACCTACTTCGGCAAGGAAGTTGGAAATCGCCACTGCCATGGTGGTCTTTCCCACTCCCCCTTTACCACTGGACACAGCAATAGTTGCTACCGGTGAATGGGCCTTTGTAATATACCTTAAAAGCTCTGCCTGAGTCACTGGACCTCCTCTCCGAGAAGATATTTAACCATACGCTTGGGATCAGCTCTCTCTATATCTTCAGGAACCCTTTGGCCATTGGTAACAAAGATTATAGGGATATCTATGTGCCAAGAAAGATTTACCGGCAGTCCATAAACCTCAGTCTCATCAAGCTTGGTCAATATTATCCCATCCGGACGCTTAGTAGAAAAAGCCTCTACCACATTGAGCGCCTCCTTCAAACGGTATCCATACGGTATAACCACCAAAAGCATATAATCATTCAGCACCTTCAGAAAAGAGTTTATTTCCTCCATCCTCACGCTGTCTTTGGGGGATCTACCAGCAGTATCCACCAGGATTACACTGTTTTCCAGCACCTCTACAACCTTTGCAAACTCCTCAGGTGAGTTTACAGGGTAAAAATCTATCTCAAGGATATCAGCATAGATCTTAAGCTGATCTACAGCACCTACCCTAAAGGTGTCTATACTCACTATACTTGTATCCCTGCCTTCGTAAAACTTCAGTATTGAAGCTATCTTGGCAAGGGTAGTGGTCTTACCCACTCCCGTAGGCCCAGAAAACACCACAGGTACCCCTTCCCTCGGCTCAAAGGAAGAGACCCTTAAGGTTTGCACCAAAACCTCTTCACATACCGAAACTGGAGAGAGAAGTTCCTCCTCAGATATTCTCTTCATAACAAAGCTGATCACTTTGGGATCAACCTCCATCTCCTGAAGACGATTATACAAAGGAAGTGCTTCAATAGGCACATTTACCATTCCAACATGAGAGGTTTCCAAAGCTTTCCTGATAAGAGTAAGTTCTCTACGCAAATCCTTCAGCTCATCATAGCGCTCCTTCTGAGCCACCAAAAGTTTTTTAAGCTCCTCTACCTCTACCCTAAGGCTCTCAACCTCATCAGAAGGAGAAGGCGAAGGTACAACAGCATCCTCCCTCTTAACAACCTCCACCATCTCAATCCTTTCCCTTGGAGCCTCATCTATAGAGAAATCCACCGCAACCAAAACCTCTACACCATCACCACTCTTTTTAGTACTCAGGATAACCGCATCATCGCCAAGCTCAGCCTTTATCCTTCTCATTACCTCATCAATCCTTTTGCCCTTATAACGCTTAATCTTCATTTAATTACCCCAACCACCTGAACCTTAACATCAGGTGGTATCTCAAGATTGGAAAGAACCGGAACGCGAGGCAGAACCCTTTCAATGAGCTTCCTAAAGGCCGGCCTTATCTCATGGGAGGTTACTATAACTGGCTGCACACCTTGAGCTATCACCGGTTCAAGAGCCTTACTGATCTTATCTGCAACCTCCCGCATCTTGTCTTGAGGCAACACAATAAAAGAGCCTTTGTCTGTCTTTTGTAGGTGATCGGCCAGCTCCTTCTCCAACACAGGATCCAACGTAACGATAGGCAACACATCGGACCCTTGCATACACTGCTTCACTATCTGCCTGCCAAGGGCCTGTCTAACAAACTCTGTGATCATTTCTGGATCGTCTATCTTGTCGGCGTATTCTGCCACTGTCTCAAGGATCTTCTTAAGATTTCTTATAGAAACCCCTTCTCTCAAAAGATTCTGCAACACCTTCTGCAAAAGGGCATGAGAAACCACGTTGGGGACAAGATCCTCTACCAGCTTGGGATAGCTTTTTGCCAGCGCATCCAGTAGATCGTTAAGCTCATCCCTTCCAAGAAGCTCATGGGCGTGAGACTTGATGACCTCGGAAAGATGAGTAATTATAACCGTTCCCGCATCAACAACTGCGTGACCTTCCATAGCCGCCTTTTCCCTGTTTTCTTCATTAACCCACAACGCAGGTATTCCAAAAGCGGGCTCCTTGGTAGGGATGCCCTCAACATTCAACTCCTTACCAGCAGATGGTATCACAAGATACATATCCACATACACCTCCCCTTCGGCAACCTCCGTACCGTAAAGCAAAATCCTGTACTTGTTGGGATCAAGGGCAAGGTTGTCTCTAACTCTAACGGGAGGAACGATAAAGCCAAGGTCCTGAGCTATTTGCCTTCTCATCGCCCTAATTCTGTTAATAAGATCGCCACTCTCGACGAGAGAGATCAGATTGTAACCAAGCTCAAGTTCAATAGGATCTATCTGCAGAGACGTTTTTATACGCTCTATGTCGGCCTCGGGAGTCTCCTCTCCCTCCTCCCCTTTTTCCTCCACAACTTCAGGCTTCTTTATTCCAAGATACCCCACGACAGCCAAAAGAAGGGAAAGCGTAAAGAAGGGCAGGAAGGGAAAGCCAGGAACGAAACCGGCAAAGAGCAAAACAGCAGCCCCCAAAAACAGCGCTCTCGGGTATGAGGTAAGCTGCTTCACCAAATCCCTTCCCATATGGGACTCACTGGCCGCCCTGGACACCAAAATACCCGCAGCCGTAGAAACAATAAGAGCCGGGATCTGGCTCACCAACCCATCACCGATGGTAAGTATTGTATAGGTTTTGGCGGCCACAGAAAGGGGCATACCGTGCTGCATAACCCCAATGATCAAACCACCTATGATGTTTATACAGGTTATAACCAACCCTGCTATGGCGTCTCCTCTAACAAACTTTGAAGCACCATCCATAGCACCGTAAAAGTCAGCCTCCCTCTGTATCTCCTCCCTTCTCCTTCTCGCCTCTGCCTCGTCTATCAGACCAGCGTTCAGATCGGCATCAATGGCCATCTGCTTTCCCGGCATGGCATCAAGGGTAAATCTTGCCGCCACCTCAGCAATTCTCTGAGCACCCTTGGTAATAACGATAAAGTTTATGATAACCAAAATCAGGAATATCACAAAACCAACCACGTAGTTCCCACCAACCACAAACTGCCCAAAGGCCTCAATTATATGACCAGCAGCCGACGTGCCCTTATTACCGTAAAGGAGAATCCTTCGGGTACTGGCCACATTCAAGGACAAACGGTAAAGGGTCAAAACCAGCAAAAGAGAGGGGAAAGATGAAAACTCCAAAGGCCTCTTCATGTAAACCGTCGAGAGAAGCACAAGGATAGAAATGCTGATATTCAAGGCAATAAGAACATCGAGCAACCAGGAGGGCAAGGGAACCACCATAACGGTGAGAACAACAACTACAGCAGCAGCGATTCCGAGCTCTGAGAAAAGATCAGCTCTTTTAAAAGTCAGTTCCCTCAATTATGCAGTCCTTCCCCTCATTTTGTAAACAAAGGCCAACACCTCAGCCACAGCCCTGTACAAAGCCTCTGGTATCTCCTCCCCCACCTCCACCATCTTGTACAACATCCTCGCCAAGGGTCTATTCTCCACTATGGGCACCCCATGCTTTCTTGCTATCTCCCTTATCCTCTTCGCAAGCTCCCCAGCTCCCTTGGCCACAACCATAGGAGCTTCCATCCTATCCTCATCATACTTCAAGGCAACCGCTATCTCAACGGGATTGGTTATGACGACATCTGCCTTAGGTACCTCCTGCATCATCCTCTTTCTCGCAAGTTCCCTTTGGATCCTTCTTATACGCGACTTTACTAATGGATCTCCCTCCTGCTGCTTCAGTTCTTCCTTCACCTCCTGCCTCGTCATCTTCAAACTCTGCTCATGCTCCCAACGCTGGTAGCCGTAGTCCAAAAGTGAGATAAAAAGAAAGAGAAGTCCCAGCTTAAATATCAGTGCTCCAGACACTTTGAGAAAGTAAAAGAAGAGAGAATTGACCGGATATTCAAAAATCTCATTAGCTTTAAAAGCCTGGGACTTTAAGATAGGATAAGCAACAGCAAGAACGATAACCATCTTTAAGAATGCCTTAAACAGCTCTACAAAAATACGCTTAGAAAAGAGATTTTTAATACCCTCAAAAGGATTGAGCCTGTCCCACTTAAAAGAGAGGGGCTCCATGGTGAACAGAAATCCAAATTGTATCACGTAACTGAACATGCCAATGGCAACCAATAGGAGAAACAATGGAAAGAGCACTTTAGCCAGCACATAAAGAACCACATAAAAGCTTCCACGAAAGGCCTCGCTGTCGTGGGCGTTGGATAGGAAGTACACAAAAACGGCGCGCAGGGTAGAGTAGAAATATTTACCTGTAAGGTAAAAGAAAAGCAGCGTTGAAAGCAAAAGAAGGGTAGAGGGCAACTCCTTTGTCCTGGCCACCTGCCCTTTCTTTCTCGCCTCTTCCCGCCTACGCGGCGTCGCCTCTTCCGTTCTCTCCTCAGCACCCATGATTATCCACCAAACAAGCGCATAACGCTGTACATCAATTCCCTCATATAAAGAAACTCATTCCCGAACAGATGAACCATTCCCCTAACGGAAAAGGCAAGAAGCACCAATCCCACAAAGATCTGTATGGGAAAGCCCACCATAAATATGTTCATCTGGGGAACTATTCTGGCGATAACCGCCATAACGAGCTGAATCAAAAATAGCACTATGAATATAGGTGCGTTTACCTTTAACCCAACAACAAAGATCTCCCTACCCAACTTAGCAAGAAAGAGTGACCAAGAGGTGCCCATGCGAAGCTCCCCAAGAGGCACCGCTTTTAAGGTGTCCAAAAAGGCAGACATAAACCACAGATGTCCCCCGATGGAGAGAAAAACCAAAACAGCCACTATGCTCTCAAAATGGGATATAAGTGGAACCGCTGTTTCCGCCTGAGGATCCATCACATTAACCACCGAAAAGCCCATCATGTATCCTACATACTGGCCACCCAACTGTATCCCATCAAAGATGAGTCTACACGCAAAACCTATACACACCCCCAATAAAAGCTCCCTCAACACCACAAGCACCAAACCAACCACAGTTTCTGGAATCACAACATTGCCCGCTACCGGCATAGCAATGTAAGCTAGAAACATGGCCAGAGCTACCTTGGCCATAGCCGGAACAGTTCTCGTCCCAATAACTGGAACCACAAAGATGATAAAGGAGGCTCTAATAAGCAACAGCAGGAACTTGTAAAAATTTACCAAGTCAACGCTCATTTCAGAAGAACAGGTATGTTAGAGTACAACTGCATCGTAAAGTTCACAATGAGTCTCAACATCCAAGGTCCTAATATCACAAGAACCAAAGCAGCCACCAAGATCTTCGGCACGAAAGTAAGGGTCATTTCTTGAATCTGGGTAGCAGCCTGAAGAACGCCTATCAAAAGCCCCACAACCATAGTAGCCAAAAGCACCGGCGCAGAAAGCATTATAGCCACCTTCAATGCAGAAACGCCTATCTCAATGACAGTTGCCTCACTCACAGCCTGAAGCTCCTCAAAAGGCTCACCACCACCAGATCCCAACCATTTACTAACACAAAAAGTAGCAGCTTAAAAGGAAGAGAAATCAAAACTGGGGGAAGCATTATCATTCCCATGGACAAAAGAATGCTGGAGATGACTATGTCAATAATAAGAAATGGTATGTATATCATAAATCCTATCTCAAAAGCCGTCTGCAACTCACTCGTTATAAAGGCAGGAATCAAGACATAAGTGGGCACGTCCTCCCGATTTTTAGGCCTCACCTTTGCCATCCTACAAAATACCGAAAGATCCCTCTCTCTAACCTGGCTAAACATGAACTCCCTTATAGGGTGCAAAGCCTTAGTATATGCATCCTCAAAAGAGATCTTCTCTTCCATGTAAGGGGCTATTGCATCGTTGTACACCCTGTTCCAAGTAGGAGCCATAACAAAAAAGGTGAGAAACAGTGAAAGGGCAATAAGAACCTGATTGGGAGGCATCTGCTGCGTTCCCAAGGCAGAGCGCAAAAGAGAAAGAACCACCACGATTCGCGTAAAAGAGGTGACCATAATCAGGATTGAAGGGGCAAGGGCTATTATGGTTATGAGAAGTATAATCTCCAGAGTTACGGCTACATCCTTCGGTCCCTTGGCACCCTCCACACCGAAAGTGATCTTGGGAACAGGCACCTTTGCAGCAAAAGCGCCGGCAGACAAAACACAAAGGAAAACGACAACTAAACTAAAGATTCTCTTCCAAGACCCTGTCAAAGGTCTCCTCTTGAAGATCTTTCTCATCAATCTCAGCAATTAAAGAGATGTTACTTTCAGAAACCCCAACCAAAAACAGCCTTCTTCCCACCTTCACCACAGCTATACCCAAATTTCCCACAACTGGAACCAACTCAAGCACCTGAATCCTCTTCTGCCTGGTGAAGGGGGAAACACCAGCTCTCACTTTTTTAAGAATGTACGCGAAAATGAAGAGAATAGCCAAAACAACAACAAGAGCAAAAACGACCTTTAACGTATATCCCCAAAGGGAAGGCACCTGAATTTTCAAGCCACGCCCAGCCTTCTCAGCAGCCAAAGCCACAGAAATCAACAAAAGCTACTCGCCCTCCGGTGGCAAAATTTCGGTGATTCTCACCCCAAACTTTTCATCCATAACAAGAACTTCACACTTGGCGAACTTGCGCCCCTCCATATACAGATCTAAAGCCTCTCCCGTTGATCTGTCCAACTCCACGATAGCACCGGGAGCTAACCTCAACAATTCACCAACTGTACAGGTGGTTGTGCCAAGAATCGCTTCAAACTCCAACTCTACATCTTGCAAGAACTCTATAGGCAACTCACCTGCCTTTTCCTGAGTATCCGATAACTCTTCCAATTCCCACTCTTTCTCACCCATCACTGCACCACAAAATCAGTAAAGTATATGTCAACAACCTTACCTGTAGTCAAAAGTATATTAACCCTTGCCATGATCTCCCTTTTTAAGGCAAGCTTGCCAGCAGGAGTGGCTATATCCTTATAGTACTTGTTTGAAATTACCGTGATGATGGCGTCCCTAATAACGGGCAACTTCTTTTCTATTTCCTTCTCCACTTCTTTATTGGACAGGGCAAGGGTCATAGTAACCTTAAGATACCTTGATCCACCTTCGTCAGCCAAATTCACAATAAAGGTATCAAGCTTATAAAAATACTGAGGAACCACTGCACCTGGCTGCCCAACTCCTGCAGCGGGCATCGCAGGAGCCGCCGGTTGCACAGGCTGAGGAACCGCTGCCTGCTGGGCAGGAGAGGGTTTCTTCTTAAACAAGAAGAAATACGCGGCGCCACCACCTGCACCAAGAAGTATAATAACCAAAAGCAAAAGTATAATTAGCTTTTTCTTCCCTCCTTTCTTTGGAGCTTCCTCTACCCTTTCCTCATCACCCATCTTCAACCCCCCTTTATTCTATTTCAACCTCTGGCCCAACCTTTGCCTTTGTCTCCTCACTTTTGACAAGTATAACGATATCTACCCTTCTGTTTCTGGCTCTATGCTCAGGAGTATCATTAGGATAAATAGGCTTATAGGGGCCATAACCGGCCACTGACATCTTCCTTGGATCAAGTCCCTTGCTGATCAAATATCTCAGAACACTAATAGCCCTCGCCACCGAAAGCTCCCAGTTTGACTTATACTTCCCGCCCACCACAGGAGTATCATCGGTATGCCCTTCTATTCTTATAGGATAATTTAAGTTCTTCAACAAAGGAATTAAACTATCAAGCAATTTTTTCCCTTCCGGCTTCAAAACCGCATCACCAGGGTCAAAAAGAACACCTGCCATCACCGATACAACTATCCCCTCTTTAGTCTCTCTAACCTCCACCTGCCT
>JALWBK010000020.1:11479-15493 GCA_027037155.1 bacterium
TCTAAAGGCATGATAAGCCCATTTCTTCAGCCTTTCCATAACAAGCTTCTTTGGAGGGGTTATACCCACAGAGGGAAGTATCAGTTCCTTGCTAACCTCCGTCTTAAATCCCCCCTCAAGCACACCCAAGGCTCCTTGAAGAGAACCAAGGGCCTCTTTGATCTTTTTCTGATCAAGAGAAGCCATAGACAACAAAAGCACAAAGAAGGTTAAAAGCAGGCTCATTAGGTCGGAAAAGGTGGTCATCCAAGCAGGACACCCACCACCGCCTTCGCATTTTTCCTTCTTCCGGCCCACGGCTACTACTCAAACACGCTCTTTCTCAACTTAGGCGGGATATACGCGTGAAGCTTCTGCTCAAGCAGCCTTGGGTTGTCTCCAGCCTGTATGGACAGAATGCCAGCGAGAATAATATCCTTCACTAATATCTCCTCAGACGACCTCACCTTCAACTTATTGGCAAAGGGTGAGAATATAACATTAGCCATAACAGCTCCGTAAAAGGTTGTAATCAGAGCCACGGCCATGGCAGGACCGATGGTACTGGGATCGTTCATGGTTCTAAGCATCTGCACCAGTCCGATAAGCGTACCTATCATTCCGAAAGCAGGTGCCAAAGCCGCCATAAAATCCATCATGTCGGCGCCGCTCTTGTGCCTTTCCTCAATAAACGCAATTTCGGTCTCCAAAATATCTCTCATAACATCCGGCTCAGTTCCATCCACCGCAAGCTGTATAGCCTTCTTAAAGAAGGGATCATCTATCTCTTCCACCTTGCTTTCAAGGGCTAAAATTCCCTCTTTTCTCGCTATTTGAGCAAACTCCACAAGCTGCGCTATGACCGCTACAGGATCCTGAGGCTTGTAAAGAAAGGTATTCTTTATCACACCCACAACACCCAACACATCCTTAAGAGGGTAACTTGTGAAAGTAGCACCTAAAGTTCCACCCACGGTGATCATCATGGATGGGATGTCTATGAAGGCCGAGATGGGGCCTCCCATGGTAATAGCAACCACCATCAAACCGAAACAAACGACTATCCCGATAAGAGTTGCGATATCCATTGCTTACCCTTAAACCCCCAACAGCTCCGAACTGTCTTTGAGTTTATCCTTTATCTCTTCGGTAACCTCCCTCCATTTATCTTCGTCAATACTCAGCAAATCCAAAGCCATTTTTAAATACTTCATCTCAAACTGTGGATCCACCATGCTGTAATCCCAAGTCGCACAAAAGACATTTGTGAGACAGATAAGTGCCTCCATCCCGTTTTCTGGCGGCCTGTGATGCTTACCCACCGCGTTAACAATATCTATGGGCAATCCCCATTGATTCAAAACCATTGCTCCCACTTCTGCGTGGGTAATCCCGAACTCCTCCTTCTCAACCGTGCAAAAATCGGTTTCACCATTCGCAACCTTCTTCACCAGAGGCATATAGCGATCAGGATAAAACTTCAAAAACACCACCTTACCAAAATCGTGGAGGAGACCAAGGGTAAACATCTCCTCAGCATTAAGATCAGCCTCTTTAACCGATAAAGCTATACTCCTTGCAACCACTGCAGAAGCTGCCGCATGTTTCCAAAACAAAGACATCACTTCCTTCTCTTTCTGAGAACCATAAAGAGACCTAATAGCAACCATAAGCACCAAGCTTCTTATGTTTGCCAGCCCAAGATAGCTAATAGCATGCTTTAAAGAGACAATGGGGACCCTTGGGGCGTAAAGAGGCGAGTTGGCAAGTTTCAACACCTCTGCAGTAAGAACCTGATCCACAGAGATAAATTTCTCAAGCTTAGCAGCGGTAACATCGGGATCTTCCACCATACTCATAACCTTAGAAGCCACATGAGGCATCGTGGCAAACTCATCACTCTCTTTTATCTTTTGTAACAATTCTCCCATCACATTCATCGCCAGGGCCCCCTTTTGAAAAGTCGCTCTTGGTTTAAACTAACTTAAATCAACTACCTTTTCAATGCGATTATATCCTGTAGCATCTCATCGCTCGTCGTTATTACCCTCGCGTTAGCCTGAAAACCCCTTTGAATAAGAATCATCTTGGTAAACTCCTCGGCTATATCAACGTTAGACATCTCAAGAACTCCAGCCTTTATGATCCCAAGACCCTTCTCACCTGAAGCTCCTACTATAGGAGGACCAGAAGAGGGACTTTCCGCGAAAAGGTTGTCGCCAAGCTTCCTCAATCCCTGCTCATTGGTAAAGCCCGCAAGAGCTATACGGTACTTTTGCCTTGTCTGCCCATTGGTATAAACAGCCTGAACTACACCGCCCTCCCCTATCTCCAAAGATACAAGATCTCCTCCAGGATATCCGTTTTGCTCCACGTAGTACGTGGTAGAATCTCCCCCCACACTTGTCAAAAGCAACCTTCCATCTTCTTCCCTTGTCTGCAAGCTTACCGGACCTCCAAAAAGCTCCGAATTCCACTCTTCCAAATGAATTCCCAAAGCTGCACCATACTCGTTCAACGTTGCTATAGTCATTCCGACAGAGCTCACTATTCCATCACCATCCACATCTACGTTAAACACCACAGGACAGTTCTCTGAAGGACATATAGGAAGCTGCTGTGGATCGGTAATAGTCCCTATAGCTGTGATACTGTCAAAGGCTCCCACCTGATTATTTCCCCCCTGATAGTGGGCATAGTAATAATACACAGTGGGATTCCCATTAGAATCAAAAACCACTCTTCCAGTAGCTCCATTAACTTGCAAATATTGTCCATCAAGTTCCGTGTAAAACAACCACACATTCTTTCTCTGGTTTGGATCATCAGTACTAGAAGCACTGAAGAAACTGGCATTATCATCTGCATCCTCTCCTTGAACCTTTACATAAGTTATTTTCAACTCATGCTCTACACCAAACTTATCGTATATCTTTGAAACAACCACATGCTTATCTGCATCCTTACCCTCTACCTCTTGACGTACTTCCGGCACATCAAGTTTACTGCCACTGGCACCGTAATCAACAAAATTAAGCCTAATGCTCATCAAACTATCACCACATATCTTATCAATAACTTTTATCAGACCGTCTTCAAATCTAATTTGGTAGTCACCCATGGTAGTATAAGGTTGAGACAGGGTCCACGTAGCCGTGTCAAAAGTTACACTACTACTGTAGTTAGTAGCACCACGGTTAAACATATAGTTCAAATACAAGAAAAGATCCTCATACGTACCTGCAACACGCAAAGTAACTTGTCCAGTTATACTTTGACCTAGCAGATCATCAGTCCTTACTATCTGACCCACTTGATAATTAGCGTTATCACTTTGAAGAACAATCAGGTACTTTCCTGGTGTAATATCATTAATGGTAGAGCCAGCAGTTAGAGTAACAGCACTACTAGCATAACCAACTGTTGTACTTCCAGCAGAGGTGGTTATACTAACCGAGGTACCAGATTCATTAAAGTAAAATCTGCCTGTAATAGCTTGCCCATCATGCCCAGTTGCTAAAATGTCAAGATAATCTCCATCTGTAATCGCTTCCGCCATACAGCTATCGGTAATAATGTAGGTATGAGCAGCAGATATTGTACTGACTGTAGCAGAAGCACTATTTCTAAAAGGTCCTATACTCCAAGTTTCATAGGTGTATCCATGGGCATTAGCTGAAAGATTCACCTTTAGTTTTAGGATATCCGTCTGCTTGGGTGCCAACCTATCACTGGGATCAACCAAAACATCGGAAGCCAAAGGTTCCCATTCACCGGTTTGTTCGTTAAATTTATACCCCTGAACTACGTATCCATTGGGATCAACCAAATACCCATCAGAATTGAAGGAAAAATTACCAGCTCTGGTATAATAGTAGCCGTTACCGTGCCTGACTACGAAAAAACCTTTACCACTTATGGCAAGGTCTGTAGTCCTTCCTGTGGTTTCAAAAGCCCCTTGGGTAAATATGTTATCAATAGAAGCTACCCTAACACCAAGACCAACCTGCACAGGATTCCTCGCCGGTGTAGTAG
>JALWBK010000021.1:0-1082 GCA_027037155.1 bacterium
CTCCTAAATTATCAACATCCATCATCGCTATAAGAATAACCTTCTTATAGCAAGAAGCGTTCTTCTTAATACGCTCAGCCCCCAGGAAAGCCTCTTGTTTTATCCTTTCAACTCTTCCGAATGGCACATACAGCATCTTCCTGCAACCTACAGCACCTTTAACCTGTCTGGTACTCTCTCTAAGCTCGGAACCTTTTCAATGTTTTGGAAAGTTGGGTTAGCTGTGTATTCCAGATCAAACTCATTAGTGATTCCAAGAGGAAAATATCCAATAGTTACAGTCCAAAGTATCCACTTTGAGGTAAAGATCAGCGTGCCAAAACCAGGGTGTCAGGTAAAGTAAGATCCTTCACTGAAACAGGTAGAAGTTTTAACTGAAATATGCATTTCAAACACGTATATATAAATCCAAAAACACAGCCTTTATTGTTTATTAAGGCAAGGGCCGTCACTTTTGAAGCAGCGGCCCTCACCTTGTAACGCTTCCTAAACCAACAGGCCTTTTATAAAAGATGCTATATCCTTAGTTCTACTAATCACATCTTGTTTATCAAAAGAACGCTGAGCCTTTATTTTTGTAGCTAACTGCTTTGTAATCTCTAAAAGCTGATCCTCTCTATCATAATAATCAGTTTTGTCTAAAGGAGCTTTGTTCTTCACTTGGGAATTGATAGCTTTTGAAAGTAAAGTGAGATTTCCCAACCGATCTTTATATTTTATGTAATCTCTCTCATCTGCAAATCCATAAGCTTTTACGTCAAAGTTAGGATCACGGGGCAAGATATGCTCAATGGTTAGATTCAACGAAACAAGTCTTTTCAAATCTGATAAAGAATATGCCTGACCACGAAGATGTTCAGAATATTTTATCAAAAGATATGGCACAGCTTCATTACCATAAATGTTCCTCTCAAGATGATGTTCAAACTCTCCTTCTGGCATCCACTGATTTATATAGCTTATTAACCACTTTGCTATATACTCTTCAGAAACTTCACCAGTGTTAATATCACAAGAAAAGCGGGAAATATCTGCTCTTGGATTTGTTCCTCTTGTTTTGTAAACTTTAATATCTACATCTC
>JALWBK010000021.1:1092-4937 GCA_027037155.1 bacterium
ATAGCGAAGAATACTATCTTCTGTAACATTAATTTTCTTTATTAGATCTACACCTAACTCTTTCCCTTTCTCCTTTATTTCATCATAATATTCAAATATTTCACCAAACAAGTCATTTATCTTATTGCAATGTTTGCAATCAAAGTAGCGATAGGAGATATACATAAGGTAGCTCTTTATCTTCTCTAAATATGATAAAGGTTTTCCCCTATCATTGATAGTCTGAAAGATTCTTATAGCCAAGCCCTCTTCTTCCTCTAAAAACCGCAAAATTTGGGTTTCTCCTATTGCTTTGAGAAACTGCTTAAGCTCAACATCAAGAAGATCTAACAAACGTTTAAATTCAGCCTGAGCATCTATTAGTAAACGCTGACTAATATTTAAAGGTTCCGGTGATTCTCCTTCAAGAAGTTTAAAGAAAAATTCTTTATCCTTACTCTGTGGCTGTAGACGATAACGACCATCTTCACAAATATAAAGACGCCAATAGAAGTTCCTATCATCTTCCGGAAGCCTTTCTATAACTTCTTTTAGCAGGAGCATAAGAGTAGTCAAGCGCTGTTGCCCGTCAACTACGTAATATTCATTTCTCCTAGACGTTTGTGAAAAAACTACTGTGCCCAAGAAATGTGTAATCTCGTCTTTAGTTGCTTCTACTAAATCTTGAAATAAATCCCGAACTTGCTGCTTACCCCACGCATAAGATCTCTGGTAATCTGGAATCATATAAAATTTCCCATTAAGAACGTCTCTTACACTTACCAAGGACATCCTGCCCTCCTTTTTTTAATATTTTTCTCTACCAAATTGTTTTTTATTCCATTCCTGTTGTCCAAACTTCTTTGAAAGCTTTTTCAAAATGTACCACATTTCATTTTCACTTTTCAAAGTTATCTCTGCCGTGAGTTTCACCTTGAATTTTGAGAACTCGTTTTTTTCATTGAGGTCAACAATGAGAAGTTCCTCTTTCATTTTGTGATTTGGTGGCAGGTATAGTTTGTAATAGTCGTACATCTCCTCATACATGCCATGCTCTATAAAGGGCGAGTTGTCCCATTTAGACGGAGGGGTTAATTCAGCCAAAATGTCCATGTCCCGTGGATCATAGCCCGTGTAAGTTGTTATCTCCATTGAAACAGGCTTTCCAGAGTCAAAGTAGATCACGGTTTCCACATCCCAGCACATTTCAGCAAACCACCTCGGAAACTTCAAAATGGTGATACTCATCTTTCCATATTCGCCTTCACACCAGTAGATTCCGCCGTGCCTTCCGCCAATTGTCTTTTTTATTCTTTCCAGCAACTCCCTCATATCCACACCACCTTCCCGTAGGGTGGTTTCATATTGTATGTCCACTCATTAAGCTGAACCGCCCAGAGTATTTTGGGCGGGTGCCTTTCTGGAAAGTGGTAGCAAAGATCGGTGAAGTATATTAGCAGTTTATACTTTGAGGAATGCTGGAAGTAGTACTCAAAGACAGGCTGATAGTTTGTACCACCACCTCCTCTAAATTTTGCCCCGCGCAGTCTATTTTTCACCTCATCAAGGCTTAATCCCTGTAATTTCAGAACATCCGATATTTCCACATCGCAGAAAACAACATCCATGTCCAGTCTGTGGGCATATTTGTAGAGGGTGCTCATGAAAACACTCAGCTCCATGTCTGATATGGAACCGCTTGTGTCTATGGCTACAAGCACCTTCTCCCTTTTGGATGCGTAAGAGGGCAAAAGCACTGGATACCCTAAGGCAAGCGCTCTCTTGTTGGGAATAAGAAAGGTGAGCTGCTCGCCCTTCAAGCTTGAGAACGTTTTTAAATACTCGTTTAAAGCCTTCTCAAAGTTGATGCCTCCTGCTCGGCACATTTCCCACCCGCGCTGGAATTCCCCCTTCAAAAAGCCGTAAAACTTGGGCCCAAGCTCAAATCTTTGGACGCTCTGGTCTTTTCCAAATAGGCCTTTGGGATTTTTGGGTAGCTCCACAAAGAAGAAAGAGAAGCTTCCATCGTCTGTTTCTACCGTTGCTTTGATGACTTTTGTTCCGTCTATCTCGATTTCGGTAAATTCTATCTTCTTTTTGAGAAGCCACCTGTATATAGCCTCAGCCGGTGCGTCTCGTGGGTAGTCCGGTATGGTGGAGAGATTCACGTTGTCCTGAAGATGGTCGCTCATGTCAGCGCCAAAGGTCTGGTTTTTCCTCACCCTGACGTAAGCGTTCTTGAGAAACCTCGTTACCGCATCGTCGGCTGCAAGGTTCCAGACCCACCAGTGGAATTTGTCAGGAGGGACAATCTTTCTTCCTCTCTCCACGTGCTCCAGCAGGATGTGCAGTAGTTCGTGGTTGAGGGTGTGGGTGATTTTGTGCAGAGGTTCAAGCTTGGGAGAAGACAGCCACACCTTTTCTCCATCGGTTTTTCCATAGTTTTTCTTGTTAACGAACTTGATCTCCACATGATGGGCAAGGGAGGTTCCAATGGTTGTGGCAGAGGCAAGTCTTATGAGCTCTTTAGGAGAGAGTGCCACTTAAAACCCTCCTTTTAAGTCCTTTGTATGAATCTTTGAGTATCTGCTCTTCTCTTTTGCTGTCTTCAGCTTCTCCCATGAGGGCTACTGCCGCTTTCATGAGCCTTCCGCACAGGCTGTTTTTGAAGCCTTCAAAGCTTTTCATCTCTTCGCCGTATAGCTTGGCGAGGTTTTCTACAAAGAGCCTTCTCAGCTTTCTCGCGTCGCCTTTGTTTGGTATGCACATCTTGCAGAACAAGACGGCTATGTCGGCATCAAGCTGGTTAACCCACTCTACTGCTTCTTTTGTGAATCGGGTGAAGTTGCCGGAAAGGATTTCCGGTCCTACTCTTCTGGAGAGTATGTAGCAGGCGCTGACTGCTTCGGCTGCTTTTAGGTTTTTGGGATGCTCTTTCAGGATTTCCTCTGGCTCTTTGGAAAGTAACTTCCAGAAGTCTATGAGCTTGGAGCCGTATTTGGGTCCCACAACGCCTGGAGCAACCGTTACGTCACCGGTTATCTCTATGAGCCTTGACAGCTTTTCCCATGTTCTCGGGCAGGGATACATGGAGGTTACGGGCGGATCGGGAGTGAAGAGAGCTTCTGGCTCTGCTACTATGAAGACGATGATCCTTTTGTCTATTCTTCCTGTTTCAAGTGCCCATTCAATAAAGGTCTCTACCTCCGGTTCGTATTGTATCATTATGTCAAATCTGGTGGATACGGGAGATTGAAGCTCGCAGGCGCTTGCAGTTTCTATGTTGAAGTTGCCTGCTACTATGAGCTTTGGGCTGTAGGGTAGCTCAAAGTCGTGGATGATCCTGCTTGATAGGAATCTGTAAAAGTACTTCTGTATGGAGCTGTCCACAAGGTGGAAGTCGTCAAAGAGCACCACATCGGGACGGTCTTTTTCTATTCGGGCAAACCAGAAGGGTTTGGTAAAGGCGGTTATCTCTGTGTCCACCCTTGGAAAGCCTATGGCAGATTCTCCCTGTTCGTAGAGTCTCACTTCGTAGAGGCTCAGGCCGCATTCTTCACAAACTTTGTAAACTATCTCGCTCTTTCCTATGCCGGGTGCTCCCGAGATCAGGATGTTATCACAATAAGGAAGAACGCTTTTTAGTGTTTTGTATAGGCTCTTTGTTCTAAACATCTGCCCTCCTCCCTCTTTCTTCACCGTTTAGGATAGCTTGAAGCCTTCATGCATGGAACTTTGAAGCGACATTGTATTGACGCTTAAGTGGGTGATGGGTAAGCTTGTTAAACTGATGAGCAAGGGCAAGAGGATAGAGAGGCTCTTCGGGATTCTCAAGATGCTCATGGAAAGACAAGAAGTGACCTTCT
>JALWBK010000022.1 GCA_027037155.1 bacterium
ACGCCATAAAAGAGGCCACCAACTACGAGAAACCAGTTAGCGTGAAGATCGCTGCGGTGCACAATGTGGCAGCCATCGCCAGTGGAATTGCAAGAGCTGGCGCTGATATAATCGTGCTGGACGGTTTCAGGGGAGGAACCGGTGCTTCCCCTGCTATTGTCAGGGATTACGTTGGTATACCTGTGGAGATAGCGGTGGCTGTGGTGGATCAGAGGTTGAGGGACGAGGGGATAAGGAACTGGGTGTCCATTATTGCGGCAGGAGGAATAAGGAATAGTGCCGATGTGATAAAGGCTATAGCTCTGGGAGCTGATGCTGTTTACATTGGTACGGCGGCGCTTCTTGCCGTGGGGTGTACGCTGTGCCACAAGTGCTACACCGGTAAGTGTGCCTGGGGCATTACCACCAACGATCCGTACATTGCCAACAGACTCAATCCCGATATAGCTGCCGAGCGGCTTATCAACCTTCTTAAAGGGTGGGCCCATGAGATGAAGGAGATGCTGGGCCTTATGGGTATAAACGCCATAGAGTCCCTCAAGGGCAATAGGTTAAGGTTGAGGGCTGTGGGCCTGACCACCGAGGAGATGGAGATGCTCGGAGTACTACCTGCAGGGGAGGGATTATGAGCGCCAAGAGAACCAAGCGTGTGTTGCCGATAGAGGAGAACTGCATGGGGTGCAGGCTGTGTGAGGTGGCCTGTGCTATAGAGCATTCGGAGTTCAAGGATCCACTTCTCACCTTTTTTCAGGGCAAGCCCCAGTCCTTCACGGTGGTGGAGGTGGACGGGGCTTTCAGCTTCTCGTTGAACTGCCGCCACTGTGATGAGCCCTACTGTGTTGAGGCGTGCATCACCGGAGCCATGCACAAGGAGCATGACGGCAGGGTTATCGTCTATGAGGATCTGTGCATAGGCTGCTACATGTGCGTTGTGTCGTGTCCCTGGGGTGCGGTGAATCCCAAAGAGGGGTCGAAGAAGGCGGCAAAGTGTGATCTTTGCCCTGACAGGGAGCTTCCTGCCTGTGTGCAGGCTTGTCCCAATAGGGCATTGGTTTACGATACGTCTGAAGAGCTTATCTTCTTCCTGCCTGAGGAAGAGGAGGAGCCATTCATTGAAGGTTAAAAGGAGGGGTTAAGTGGCGAAGTATCTCATAGCTGGCAATTCCGTTGCTGCTGTTTCTGCTATACAGGCCATAAGAAGCATTGATGCAGATGGCGAGATAGTTGTCCTCTCTCCTGAAAGGATCACGGCCTACTGTAGGCCCCTTATTACCTACATTCTCGCGGGAGACGTTGAGGAGTGGAGGTTGCCCTACAAAAGGGAGTCCTTCTACCAGCAGAACAATGTGAAGGTGCTGTACGGCGTTGCCCTTGAGGGGGTAGACACGGAAAAGAGGGTGGCTTACCTGAGTGATGGCGACACTATGCCCTTTGAGAAGTTGCTTCTTGCGGTGGGAGGTAAGCCCTTTATCCCCCCTATAGAGAACGTTGAGGGGCCTGATGTTTACACCTACACCACTGTCTCTGACATGAACGCCCTTAGGGAGAGGTTGGCTGAGATAAAGAGAGTGGTGGTTGTCGGCGCCGGTATGATCGGGATGAAGGTGGCAGAGGCCCTTAAGAAGTGCGGCAAAGAGGTGACCATAGTAGAGCTGATGGACAGAATCCTGCCGATGGTGCTTGATAGGAAGGGGAGCGAGTTTGCCGAGAGGGCCCTTGATAAGGCAGGTGTTTCTTATGTGCTCGGTGATTCTGTGGTTGGTATCCACAGGGATGCTTCAGGTAGGGTGAAGCAGGTGGAGCTGAAGAGCGGAACCAAGATAGATTGCGATACAGTTGTGGTGGCGGTGGGTGTGAGGCCCAATTTAGAGCCCGTTAAGGACAGCGGTATTGAGACCAACAGGGGTATCATAGTGGATGACACCCTTGAGACAAATGTGGAGGGGATATATGCGGCAGGAGATTGTGCAGAGGCTTACGATATTATTCTTGGACAGAAGAGGCCCAATCTTGTCTGGCCTGTGGCGTACAGACAGGGCTTCATAGCTGGCCTTAACATGGCCGGTTATAGGCGAAGATACGTGGGTGGCTTTCCCATCAACTCCATTGGCTTTTTCGGTTTTCAGGTGTGCTCTGCCGGTATGAGTGCTGTTGAGGATGAGGTAAACGGTTCCTTTGAGATTCTTACCTATGTGGACGAAGAGAAGGGGGTTTACCGCAAGGCGGTTATTGGAAACAACAGGCTTTTGGGTTTTGCGGTGATTGGCGATGTGAGAAGAGCGGGACTGTACACGGGACTTATATGGAGCAGGATGGATGTGTCTTACTTCAAGGACAAGTTGGTGACCGATGTGAGCTTCCCCGAGGCTATATATCCGCTGGAGGGAGCTTTGCCTGCCATGAACTTCTCGTCCCGCAAGAGCATAAGGCGTTTTGGATGGGCTGTCTTCCCGTATAGTTATAGAAGGCTCTTTACAGGCTATTCTGCCAGGATAGAGGAAATCTGTGCTTTTGATGAAAAGGGGGTATGCCTCTATGGTGGTGATGACGACCAGGGATAGGGAAATATCTGGATGTGGTTTAGCGGGGATCATTTCCAGAAAGAAGGTTTACATACCCGGTGAGGTTATAGTTCGTTCTATAACCCACCAGAAGGAGAGGGGAAATGGGCTTGGCGCAGGTTATGCGGGGTACGGGATTTATCCTCAGTTTCCCGATGCCTACGCCTTTCACATCATGTACGATGACGAGCTTTCCCGTAAGGAGACGGAGGAGTATATAAAGAAGCACTTCCACGTGATACACTACGAGGAGATTCCCACCAGGCGCACCAAGAGGATTCAGGACAGTCCCCTGTTGTGGCGTTACTTCTTAAAGCCCATTGAGCCGCCTGATGTGCTGGAGTTTAACGAGGAAGACTTTGTTATGAAGGCGGTGATGGACATAAATACCTACATAAACGGTGCCTATGTCTTCTCTTCTGGGAAGAACATGGGTGCTTTTAAGGGAGTGGGTGAGCCTGACGACATAGGTGAGTTCTACAGAATAGAGGAGTATCAGGCGTATCTCTGGGTTGCCCACACGAGGTTTCCAACCAATACGCCGGGTTGGTGGGGCGGCGCCCATCCCTTTACTCTTTTGGACTGGGCGGTGGTGCACAACGGCGAGATATCTTCTTACGGAACCAACAAGCGCTACCTTGAGATGTTTGGGTACAAGTGTACTCTGAGGACCGACACCGAAGTGGTGGCGTACCTCATAGACCTCATGGTGAGAAGGCATAAATTGCCCTTGAGGATCGCCGCCTACGCCCTTGCCAGTCCCTTCTGGAAGGATATAGACAGGATGCCTGAGCGTGAGAAGAAGCTCTTTACGGCCATCAGGATGGTTTACGGCGCTGCCATGTTGAATGGGCCCTTTGCCATACTGGTTTCCTGGAACGGCGGATTGATGGGGCTCAACGATAGGATCAAGCTGAGACCCTTTGTCGCGGCGGTGAAGGACGACAAGGTGTACATGGCCAGTGAGGAGTCTTCCATCAGGGAGGTTTGCCCTGACCCAGATAGGGTGTGGGCTCCCAAGGCTGGAGATCCTGTTATTGCACTCTTTGAGGACTTTGAGAGGGGCGAGCAGTTCAGGGAGTATCAGGTTTAATATGCTGTAGGAGGAGCTTATGCAGGAGCCTTTTGTTATAGATGCCAAGGGGATGTATTACAGGAAGCTCAATCAGATCATCAGGGATAAGGTAAAAGAAGGATACAGACATTTCGTACTGCATAACGTGAATGGGCAGAGGTACATCGGTGCCGGCATAATGGAGGAGGTCTTTATAGAGGTGCACGGAGTTGCCGGAAACGACCTTGGCGTTTTCATGAAGAGGGGCACCATCGTTGTGTACGACGATGCCCAAGATGGTGTTGGCAATACCATGGAAGGGACCAAGATAGTGGTGCACGGTATGGCCGGTGATGTGTGTGGCTACGGCATGAGGGGAGGAAAGCTCCACATTTTAAAAGATATAGGCTACAGGACCGGAATCCACATGAAGACTTACAAAGACATGGTGCCCGTTATTATCATCGGGGGCAAGGCGGGGGACTTCTTCGGTGAGTACATGGCAGGTGGTATCCTGATTTTGCTCAATCTGTGGGACGATGATGACAGGCCCATAGTGGGGAACTTCCTTGGCACGGGGATGCACGGTGGGACCATCTACATAAGGGGCAATGTGGATCCGTATCTTTTTGGTAAAGAGGTGGGTATAAGGGAGTTTACCGAGGAGGACGAGAGGCTTTTGAGAGGGTACCTTACCGACTACTGCAACGACTTTAAGGACTACGGGCTGAACGTGGATGAGATAATGTCCGAGCCCTTTATAAAGCTGGTGCCCGTGTCCACCAGACCCTACGGTAAGATTTACGCCTATTGATAAAGGTTGGTTTTCACGTTTCCGTAAGCGGTGGGCTTTACAGGGCCTTTGAGCGGGCCCTGTCTGTAGGCTGTACTGTTTTTCAAATCTTTACCACCAATCCGCGAAGCTGGAAGCCGAGGAATATAGACTCAGACGAGCGAAAACTTTTCTTTAAAGAGCGGGCAAGATCCGGGTTGAACTTGTATTTTTCACATATCCCTTACCTTGCCAACTTTGCTGCATCTGGGGAGATTTACCAAAGGTCTGTGTTTATGCTGAAAGAGGAGCTTGTCAGGTGTAAGTTGTTGAAGGTTAAGGGTGTTGTGGTGCATCCGGGTAAGTTGAAGGGGGTGGATTACGCGGAGGGCGTGAGGCGTATTGCTGCAGCTATAGATGAGGCGCTCTCTGAGGTGGAAGATGTTTTGGTGCTGCTTGAGAATACGGCAGGACAGGGAACGGAGGTGGGCTACAGGCTTGAGCATCTTCAAGACATTATAGAGTTATCGGCGTATC
>JALWBK010000023.1 GCA_027037155.1 bacterium
GGGCTTTCCATTAACCACAGCAACGATCCTTTCAATTACAACCGCCCTTGCAGATGAAAAGAAAATCACCACAAAAAGAAGAAAAGCTACACGTCTCATAACTCACTCCTTTTCTGCAGATGCAACTTTATCTTGCACCAATGTTGAGAGAGACTCAACAAGTTCCTCAGGAATTGAGAGAGATGTGGCAATGAGCCTCTCCTTTTTCTTCACAAAGCGCTGTCCCAAAGAGAGGATCCTTTCCGCAGCCCTCTCATCCACCACTTCCAACAGGAAGCCCACGCTTCTCTGCTGCAACCTAACGATACCAAGTTTTCTACACAACATCTTGAGCTTGGATAGAATAAAAAGACCTTTCACCTCATCAGGCATCTGCCCAAACCTGTCCCTTACCTCTTCTTTTATCTCATCTATCTCGTCCAACTCTGCACTCATCAAACGCCTGTATATGGCCATCTTAACATTCTCGTCCCCCACATAGTAATCAGGAATGTACGCCTCAAAGGAGACCACCAAAGTAGGCTCTATCTCCGCCTCAAGTGGCTCACCCTTCAACTTGGCCACCGCCTCCTCAAGCAGGTTAAGGTACTCCTCCAGACCAACTCCCGCCACATGTCCCGACTGCTCCTTGCCGAGGATGTTACCCACACCCCTTATCTCCATGTCCCTGAGGGCCAGCCTCAAACCAGAACCCAACTCGCTAAACTCCTGCAACGCCCTTAAGCGCTTCTTGGCCTCCTCCGTAACAGCCCCAGGACTCACCAAGAAGTAGGCGTAAGCCACCTCATTTCCCCTTCCCACCCTTCCTCTCAACTGGTACAGTTGTGCAAGTCCAAACTTTTCCGCCCCAACAACTATGAGGGTGTTGGCATTGGGGATGTCCAGCCCGGCCTCCACAATGGCTGTGGAAACCAGCACATCCACCTCACCTTTAACGAAGCGGTACATCACCTCCTCAAGCTCGGAGGGCTTCATCTTACCATGGGCCATATCCACCTTGGCCTTGGGGCAGAGGGCCCTTATAGTGTCCCTCAACTCTTCAAGTCCCTCTATCCTGTTTTGAACCACAAACACCCTTCCACCCCTTTCAAACTCACGATAAATGGCCTTCCTCAGGGTCTCCCTTCTGTAGGTGGCCACAAAGGTTCTAACCGAAAATCTGCCCTCAGGAGGAGTCTCAATGACGCTTATGTCCCTCAAACCCGAAAGAGCCATATTAAGGGTCCTGGGAATGGGTGTAGCAGATAACATGAGCACATCCACGTTTGCCCTTAGCTCCTTGAACTTCTCTTTCTGCCTGACACCAAACTTGTGCTCCTCATCAATAATGACCAGCCCCAGATCCTTGAAATGCACATCCTTTGACAAAAGGCGATGGGTACCTATCACTATATCCACTGTCCCCTTTTTGAGCCCCTCTATCACCTCTTTCTGCTGCTTTTTAGTGCGAAACCTGCTGAGCACCTCTATGTTAACTGGAAAACCCTTGAAACGCTCCTTAAAGGTCTCATAATGCTGCTCTGCCAACACAGTGGTTGGAACCAGTACCGCCACCTGCTTGCCGTCCATGACAGCCTTAAAGGCAGCCCTCATAGCCACCTCTGTCTTGCCAAAGCCCACATCTCCACATACGAGCCTGTCCATGGGCTTTTCGCTTTCCATGTCCCTCTTGACATCCTCTATAGCCCTCACCTGATCCGGTGTCTCTTCAAAAGGAAAGCTCTCCTCAAACTCCCTCTGCCAGGGCGTATCGGGAGAGAAGGCGTAGCCCTTAGCCACGGCTCTCTTAGCCTGAAGCTGAAGCAATTCCTCAACAAACTTCTCAACCTCCTTCTTAACCCTCTCCCTCACCCTGCGCCAGGTTGAACCACCCAGCTTATCAATCCTCGGAGGTTCACCACCAGCTCCCACATACTTCTGAAGCTGATTCAGCCTATCCACAGGCACATAGAGAATGTCCCCGTCTTTGTACTCAACGGCGGCAAACTCCCTTACTATCCCCTCAACCTCTCTCTTCTTTAACCCTAAATACCTGCCAATACCGTGGTCTTTATGAATTACGTAATCGCCTACAGAAAGGCTCCTGAGGCTGCCAAGGAGTGCTCCCTTTTTACGAGCCGTCCTCTTTCTTCTTTTAACCTTCCGCCTGCCAAAAATATCCCTTTCCGAAACGAAAAAGACGCCCTTTCTTTCCCAGACAAAGCCTTCGGAAAGGTAACCCACCAAAAGGTAAAGGCCGGTTCTTACAAGACCCCTTTTGTACTTTACCCTTCTTGTCGAAAGGCCCCTTTCAAGAAAGAGCTGTGTTACAGGTTCAACCCTGTCTTCACCCTCCACCACCACAAATCCTGTGAAACCACTCTTCAACAGCTCCCTAATACGGGATACAGCAAAGTCTATCCGCCTCTGACCGACGAGACTCGCATCAATCAGGAAGCCGGTCTCAACCTCCTTGGGCAAATCGGGGCTAAAACCCAACACCACATCAAAATCGGGAAAATCCACCTCCTTATTAAACCAGAACTCCGCATCCTCCTTTTCAGCCTCCAAAGTATCAGGCTCCACCGCAACCACCACATCAAAGTCTGCCACCTCTGACAAGGAGACGAATCCATCTTCAAGAAAGGGATAGATGCTCACCGATCCCCTCTCACCAATGGAACGCTGAGTGACAGGGTCAAACTCCCTTATTGACTCAACCTCATCACCCCACAGCTCAATCCTGACAGGTCTGACAGCGTTAACAGGGAAAACGTCTATCACATCTCCCCTAACGCTAAACCCGCCTGGAGACTCCACCAAAGAGACCCTGGTATAGCCAGAGTTAACCAAAGAGGAGGCAAACTCCTCCCTGTTCAACTGGCCTCCCTTGACAACCACCAAAAGCCTCTCCATGAAAAGATCGGGATCGCATACCCCCTGTGCCAATCCCTGCACTGTGGCAACCACCACGTAACGCTTCCTGTTGAGAAGGGCTTCACACAGCCTCAGCCTCTCCCTTAAAATGGGCACGGAGGGCTGAAGGCCACTGTCCACAGCCACATCCCAGGCAGGCAGAAAGAAAGAGTCAACAAAGGTGGAAAGCTCTTTGAAAAAGGACTGTGCCTGCTCCTCAGGCACCAACACCAGAACTCTGTCGTAGTCAAAAGAGAGATCCCCTACGTAAAAGGCCGCTGCAGAACTGTATAGATTCAACCGCTTCATCAGAAAAGACCAAGGGAGAGGTACCTATCTCCACCATCGGGAAAGATCACAACGATCCTTCCCCTATCCATCTCCTTTGCAACCTTCAATGCACCGGCCAAAGCCGCCGCAGAAGAGATACCAACGAAAAGCCCCTCTTTCTTCGGTATCACCCTAACCAGCTCAAAGGCCTCCTCATCGGTGACCCTGAGCACAGCGTGAGGCACAGAAGGATCGTATATCTTAGGCACCCTCGCATCCTCAAGACTCTTCAGTCCTTGGATATTGTGCTTAGGAGGCGGCTCCACACCGTATATCCTGATGTTCTCGTCAAACTCCCTGAGTCTCTTTCCCACCCCCATAAGTGTACCAGAGGTGCCAATGCCAGCCACAAAGGCGTCAACCTTGCCACCGGTTTGAGCGATTATCTCAGGGCCTGTGGTCTCGTAATGGGCCCTCTCGTTGTCAGGATTGTCAAACTGGTTGGGCATGTAGTACCTCTCAGGAGCCTCCCGGTATATCTGCTCTGCCAGTTCAATGGCCCCATCAGTTCCTTTATCCTTAGGGGAGAGCACTATCTCAGCACCATAAGCCTTGAGGAGCTGTCTTCTCTCCACACTCATGGACTCGGGAAGCACTATCTTCACCCTATATCCCTTAACGGCTGCAACCAGCGCCAGCCCTATCCCCGTGTTGCCAGAGGTTGCCTCAAGAATAACTTTGTCCTTTGTCAGCTCCCCTCGCTTTTCAGCACCCTCAATCATGTAAAGGGCAGCTCTATCTTTGATGCTTCCACCGGGATTAAAGGACTCAACCTTGGCAAAGATCTCTACTTTATCAGTTGAAAAGTAGTTGAGCCTCACAAGTGGCGTGTTGCCGATGAGCTTAAGCACATTATCAACCACTCTCATGTTAGCTAAGCTTATACCCGCTATTGAAGAAGGTCAAGGGGAAAAGCCTTCCCCAAGCTTAGGGAAGGCTTGATGCTATAATGGAGTACAATTGAGAGGGAGCAACACCGTTTTGGATAACAAGTATGACCAGAAGAAGAACCACAATGCCCGTAGCAACACCCATCCTTATAGGATAATCGGTAACAGGCTCCCTCATAAACATATAATAGACCACCTTGAGGTAGTAGTAGGCTGCAATAGCCGAGTTGATAAGAGCAAGAAGCACAAGCCAGTACAAACCAGACTTCAAACCTGCAGCGAAGACGTACAACTTACCCATGAAGCCAATGGTGCCAGGCATCCCCGCCAAGGAGAAGAGGAAAACGGCAAGGGAAGCCGCCAAAACAGGATGCTCAACAGCCACTCCCTGTAACTTTTCAAGGTCACTGGATCTTTCGCCCTCTCCAGCCAAGACACTTATCACAGCAAAGGCTCCAAGATTCATGAGACAGTAGGCCACAGCGTAATAGACGAGTGCCGTAGCACCTATTTTACCCCCTGCAGCCAAGGCCACAAGGGCGTATCCTGCATGAGCGATAGATGAGTAGGCCAAGAGCCTCTTGACATCCATCTGTCTGATGGCTGCAAAGTTGCCCACAAGCATGGAAACCACAGAGATAAACATAACAAGATTGATCCACAACTCCTTGTTTGCGCTAAAGGCATCCAAGAAGAAGCGCACAATAAAGATAAGGATTGCCGCCTTTGCAGCGGTCATCATGAATCCAGTAACTGGTGCCGGAGAACCCTGGTAAACATCAGGTGCCCACACGTGGAAG
>JALWBK010000024.1:0-1839 GCA_027037155.1 bacterium
CGGCAGGACGGCACAGTTTATCACTACGAAAGGCCCATCTTTTCGTGGGGAGAGCTCGTGTATCATCTTGGCTACCAGCTCTTTTCCAGTTCCACTTTCACCATAAATGAGCACCCAACAGTCTGTGGGTGCCACTAAATGTATCTGTTTTAAAAGCTCCTTCATCTGCGTACTTTCGCCGATGAGCTCTTTTTTCTGCTGCTGTTTCAGTAGTTGGTACTCCCGGCGTAGCTTGCTTTCCTCTAAAGCCTTTTCAATTCTTAGAAGGAGTCTGTCCAAGTCTATGGGCTTTTCAATGAAGTCGTAGGCACCAAGCTTTACGGCTTTTATGGCGGTTTCTATGGTCCCGTGTCCTGAAATGATGAGAACCGGTATGTCAGGGTGTTTCTCTTTGATTTGACCCAGCACCTCTATACCGTCTATTCCTTCAAGCCACACATCAAGTATCACTATGTCTGGAAGCTCCCTTTCTATGAAAGAGAGGGCTTCCTCACCTGTGGTAACGCCGATGGTTCTATAGCCCTCGTCCTCTAATACATCTTTGAGGGTGGAGAGGATATCAGGCTCGTCATCCACTATTAGGATAAATTCCCTCAAGCTGCCTCCCTGTAAGGTAGTTCAATGATGAAGACGGCGCCTTGGGGATGGTTGTCAGCCGCTCTTATGGTGCCGTCGTGTTCTGTAATTATCCTGTTAACTATGGCAAGACCCAAGCCAGTGCCGCCCTTTCTCTTGGAGAAGTAGGGCTGAAAGAGCCTGTCTTTGTCTTTGTCAGGAATGCCGCATCCGGTGTCAGCCACCTCTATTCTCACCTTGCGGGTTTCGGGATTGTAGCTGGCTTTAATGGTAATCTTCCCACTGTTGTTCATGGCGTGCAAGGCGTTGTCTATGAGGTTTATGAAGACTCTCTTCATCTGCTCCCTGTCTATAAGCATCTTTTTCGGTAGATTTTCCGAGAAATGGAGTTCAAAGTCAACTGTTCTGTTGTCCCTGTACATGTCCACCGCTTCTTTTATGATCTCTGTTATGTCGTCGGGCTTCAGCTCCACATCAGGTAGTTTTGCGAATCGGGAGAATTCGTTTACCATGTTGCTGATGGTTTCGGTGGATCGGATTATGGCGTCTGCTGACCTGTTGAGGGATTCTACCTCTTCTTCCGTTAGGTGTCTTTTCTTTAGCTTGCGCTTGATCCTCTGTGCAGAAAGGCTGATGGGGGTAAGAGGATTCTTGATCTCGTGGGCCATTCGCCTTGCCACCTCTTCCCAGGCCTGTGCCCTTTGTATCTTTACCAACTCTGTGATGTCTTCAATGACGATTACAACACCCGCCCATGTTCCTTCATGATCCTTCAGGGGTGATGCACTGACCAGAAGGTGCTTAAGCTCTCCTTTTATATGCATGGTTACTTCCGTTCTTTTGCCTGTCCCTGAGGAGATGCTGAGGGTTTCTTTGATGGCATGGTATATGGGACCGTAGAGGTTTTTGGGAAACACATGCCAGTATTTTTCGCCAACGGGATTCTCCTCAATGCCTAATATCTTCTTAGCGGCGCTGTTGATGGTGGATATGTTACCGTTTCTGTCTATGGATATAACGCCAGTAGTGATGTTTTCCACCACGGTTTCGATAAAAGCCTTTCTCTCCTCAAGTTCCCGTTGCTTAGCGGCGAGATCCCTTATCATCCTGTTGAAGTGCTGTATGAGCATACCGAGCTCATCCTTGGCGCGGGTCTCTATTGAAATGTCTAAGTTCCCTTTTGCCACCTCTTTTGTGGCGTTTATCAATGTCTCAATGGGAACGGTAACGGACTTTGCTATCTGAAGCGCGTACCATGAGGAT
>JALWBK010000024.1:1849-4849 GCA_027037155.1 bacterium
TGAGAATATGATGAGAGCGCTTATCATAAGAAGTATGGCTATGTAGGTTTGTTTAACGGAGCTTTTAAGGAGCTTTAAGTAGGAGTACTCTTGGTAGGTCTTTCTTATGCCGGATATGGCCTCGCTTATTTTTTTGGGGAGCTTGAAGGCTAAAAAGATAACGAACTTCCCGTCTGGGTACGGGTACAGGTAACAGTAGTAACGCTTGTGGAAAAAGCCGATATTGGACTTTTCCTTTATGGAGTTTTTCACAAGGGAGGTTATGTCTATCTCTTTATGGAGTTTTCTTTTCTTAACTGAGGTGCTGGCGTACCTTTTGCCATCTTCCCGGTATATCTCAACGAACTTGGCTCCGAAAAGTTTTTGGTTTTTCTGAAGTATCCACTTTACCTTCCAGTAGCTATCTTTGTCATTCTTTAGGGGAATGAGCCCTTCGTGCTTAAGATCTGACACGATAGATGTGGCAAGGAGCTTGGCGTTGTTCTCCATAAGATTTGCAAACTCTTTGGCTACATCAACGGCGTACTTAAGACTCTGCTGCCTTCTTTCGCTGAACCATATCTCCACCGATTTGTTTACAAAGCCTGCGGAGATAAAGAAGAGCAAGAGTGCTGGCACGGTGGTTGCTAAAAGGACAGAGCTCACAAGCTTCATTGAGAAGTTAGATCCGGGAAGGCCTTTTTTCTTTTCCATCCACAGCTTTACGATGATCCTGCCAATGAGAAGCACGAAGATGGATATGAGGAGCAGGTTTACCGTTATGAGGATGAAGATAGCCAAGTTTGAAGGCATTATCTTTAATCCTTTGGATGTACCGAGCAGAAACTGGAGGGTCAGAGAGAGGGAGAGTACCAGCCCCACCACTATGGCAGTGGTAATGGTCTTTTTAAGCTTTTTCTCCTCACTCTCCTTCATGGCACTTTATCCAGGGGGTACTGTAGGTGCCGATGAAGGGTATCAGGTTGAAAGGAAAGGAGAGGTAGGGATCAGTTCTTTTGGCTTTTACCTTGAGGGGTGTTTCTGGAAGAGTTACAGTGATGGTTCTCAAGCTCTTGTTGAAGAAGTGCACCTTTTTGAATCTGGTCTCGTGATGGTTTTTTATTATGTAGTTTCTGCTTATGGGATCGTAGGAGATTTTTAATGTTTTGCTCCATTTGCCGTTGTTCAGCTTGAATAGAAGGTGCAGATGATACTCTATGCCTTCTGACAATTGTTGGTGCACGTCTTTTATGAACTGGTTGTCCATAAGCAGGTGTGCTTTGACTTTCCCGTTGTCTTTTTGATACCAGCAGTTGAGTATCTTGAAGCTGGAGGCCTCTGCCGTACACCAGAGGCAGAGGACAAGTGTTGCTATGCCTATCTTTGCTTTCATATTGCTTTACTATATACTAACAAAGCTGCAACTTGAATAGCCAGGGGTGGAAGATGGCGTTGGACATTCCAACCATGCAAGAACTTATAGCTGTGGCCACCAAAAGGGCCAAGGCGGACTTGGTGATAAAGGGTTGTATGGTGATGGACGTCTTTTGCGGCAAGCTTGAGAGGAAGGATATAGCCATAAAGAATGGCTTTGTTGCTGGTTTAGGTATGGGATACGAGGCCTACAACGTCATAGAGCTTTCAAAAGGCTACGTGCTTCCTGGCTACATAGACGCTCATATTCACATAGAAAGCAGTATGCTTGACCCTGTAGAGTTCGCAAAGACGGTGCTTCCCAGGGGCACCACTGCTGTTGTTGCCGATCCGCATGAGATAGCCAACGTAGTGGGAAATAGGGGAATTGAGTACATGCTAAACCGCAGTGAGGGCTTGCCGGTTGACTTCTTCTTCACTGTGCCTTCGTGTGTGCCGGCAACAACGGATTTTGAAACCTCTGGGGCGCAGCTTGGTGTGGAGGATATAGCCGAGTGGCTGGTGCATCCAAGGGTGGTGGGATTGGGTGAGGTGATGAACTTTCCAGGGGTCATCAACGGAGATGAGAAGCTTTTGAGGAAGATTCAGGTTGCCATCTCTGTGGGTAAAAGGGTGGATGGACATGCACCTGGGGTGACTGGTGATGCCCTTTGTGCCTACTGCTGTACTGGTATCTCTTCCGATCACGAGTGTACGCATCTGCAAGAGGCTGAAGATAAGCTTAAGCGCGGCATGTACATCATGATAAGGGAGGGATCCACAGCAAAGAATATGGCGGCATTGATTCCTCTGGTTAGGGCCTACGGAGTATCAAGGTTTATGTTGGTGAGCGACGATAGGCATGCCGACGATTTAGTGGAGGAGGGACATGTTGATGAGCTTTTGAGAAAGGCCGTTTACATGGGACTGCCTCCCAACATTGCCGTGAGAACCGTCACCTTTAATCCTGCTTTTTACTTCAATCTCAAGAGAAGAGGTGCGGTGGCTCCGGGGTATATCGCGGACATAGTTATAGTAGAGGATTTGAGAAGCTTCTTTCCCCTTTACGTTATAAAGAACGGCAACGTGGTGGCGCAGGATCAGAAGCTCCTGATAGATATCTGTTCTCCCAAGGTCGGTGAGTCATTTAAGTTCAACGTTTCCCTTGGGGAGAGTCCCTTTAAGGTGGCTGCTAAGGGTGGAAAGATAAGGGTTATAGGAATAATTCCGAATGAGATTGTGACGGAGCATTTGATTGAGGTCGCTAAGGTTGAAAATGGCAATGTTGTGGCGGATGTGGACAGAGACATACTTAAGATAGCTGTGGTGGAAAGACACAAGGGTACAGGTAATGTTGGAGTCGGTTTCGTCAAGGGGATTGGCTTGAAGAGAGGAGCTATGGCCTCTTCCGTTGCTCATGACTCCCATAACATAATCGTTGTCGGCACCAACGATGAGGATATGGAGCTTGCCGTCAGGAAGATCGTGGAGATGAACGGTGGTCTGGTAGTAGTGGTGAGTGGTGAGGTGAAGGGCTACCTTGAGCTGCCCATCGGCGGGTTGATGTCGGACAGGAGTGTGAACTACGTTTCTCCCAAGCTAAAGGAG
>JALWBK010000025.1 GCA_027037155.1 bacterium
AAAGAGGGCTGTAAGGTAAAGGAGAAGCAGATCGGCGGGGCTTCTATGCCATTTATCTGCTTTAAATCTCTCTCCGAGCCGAGCCTCCAGTTCTTCCCTCAAGCCCTTGAGGTCGGAGAAGATCATGGGCACGATGGCCGTGTGCTCCTTTGTTCTTATCCAGAGGGTGTTTCTGATTCCCAGTCTTTTGGTTTCCACATCCTCTATATCTTCCCACTTGAAGCAGCGTTTCCCAAAGATGCCCTTTATGCACAGCTTTTCTTGGTCAATTAGTATGAACCTATAGTTTACGAACAACAGAATCAGTATCAAGGGGATAAAGAAGAAGATGCCAAAGCCTATGCCCCAGTATCTCCCTTTGAAAAAGAAGGCAATGGTGAGGAAGAGCACAACGGCCCCTATTACCACCGAGGGGATGATGTGCAGAGGTGAGGGGCCGTATCTTTTCATTACTGCTATTGCTGCTTTGCCTTGGGCCAGCGTTCTTTGATACGGGCTGCCTTTCCAGAAAGCTGACGCAGATAGTAGAGTCTGGCCCGTCTCACCTTGCCGCGCCTGATGACTTCTACCTTCTCCAGCCTTGGGGAATATAGCGGGAATGTTCTCTCAACGCCTATACCGCCTGTGGTTCTTCTGACGGTGAAGGTCCTTCTGTGCATAGCACCAGAGAACTTTATCACCACTCCCTCAAAAGGCTGGATTCTCTCTTTGTTGCCCTCTATGATCCTGAAGTAGACCCTTACCGTGTCACCAATCCAAAACTCAGGCAGGTCCTTTTTGAGTTTTTCCATCTGCTCCTTCTCAATTTCAAGAATGGGATCACCCTTCATCTCTTTCCCTCCAGCTTAACAGTCTGTCCACAATAATAGCTGCCGCGCATCTGACGGACAGGTGGTTATAATTACCTAAACCTTTGATAGGGTCAAGAATGTAATGGCATTTTTCTATCACCTCATCGGCAAGTCCCCAACCTGTGCCTAAGATTATAGCGTAGGGCCGGTTTCCTTCCAAGATTCTTTTGCCCAGTTCCCTGTAGCTTATCTTCCTTCCCTGCAGTTCTCTGGCACTGGTGGCAACAAGTACCGGCGCTTTGCCTTCCTTCTGCTCTATAAACGCTATACAGTCTTCAAGGTATGGGACAACGCTTACGAGTTTTAGCGCCTCGTCTCTGTTGGGGTTGTAGATTGCGCCGAAGCCGCTCTTCCAGTGGGAGGTTATGCGTTCAATCATGGCCTGTTGGCTCTTTAAAGGGGTGACCATGATGAGCCCCTTGCCATTGTAGGTGCGAACGAGCCTTGACAGGTCGTGTATATCAAGGTTGGTGATGGAGGATGCAACCACCTTACCTCTCTTGTTGTACACAGGATAGTGTACCAGCACCAAGTAGAAGTTTATTTTGGGGTCCATGGTATTCCCTTTATTATAGAGTTTATGTGTTTGACGTCTCGTTGACTTAGGTGAGCTTTTGATAGAAGATCCGGGCGTTTGAAGAGGGTCTGCTTGATCCTCTCAAACCTTCTCCAGCTTTCTATGTGGGAGTGGTTTCCTGAGCGAAGCACCTCAGGAACTGGGAGATTTCTGAATACAGCAGGCCTGGTGTACTGGGGGTATTCCAGAAGGTAATCGTTGAAGCTTTCGTCTTGTAAGGAGCCCATGCAGCCAAGAACGCCAGGGATCAGTCGGGAGACTGCATCTATCACGCACAGTGCTGCGTACTCTCCTCCTGAGAGCACATAGTCTCCAATGGAGAGCATCTCGTCCACGAATTGGGTTACCCTTTCATCTATGCCTTCATACCTTCCACATACCAAAGTTATGCTGGAAAGAGTAGAAAGTTCCTGGGCCTTTTGCTGGTTGAAGATGGTGCCTCTTGGTGAGAGAAGCAGTACCTTGGTGTCCGGATGCAGAGCTCTTGCGTGCTCTATGGCCGCCACCAAGGGTTCTGGTTTCATAACCATCCCAGCGCCACCACCATAGGGTTCATCGTCAACGGTTCTATGCCTGTCGTGGGTAAAGTCCCTGGGATTAATGGCTTCAACGGATACGACACCCTTTTCTATGGCTTTGCCCAAAACGCCCACCTGTAGCGCCGAGAGTATCTCAGGGAAGATGGTTATTACCGTAAAGTTCAAAGCAGGTCCTCTATGGGATTTATGATCATCACCTCTTTTTGGGTATCTATCTCTTCCGCAAAGACAGAGGGAATGAGCACCTCTTTCTCTTCACCTCTTACCACGTATACGTCATGGGCACCTGTGGCTATGATGTCTTCAACTACGCCTACAAAGGTTCCCTCTTTGGTGTAAACCTTTAACCCTATAAGCTCAAACCAGTAGTACTCCCCCTCCTTGAGGGGAACCAGATCTTCGTAAGGAACCTCCAAGAACCATCCTTTGAAGAACTTCACCGCCTCTGGGGTATCCAGCCCTTTGAACTTAATTATGAAGCTTTTGTGATGGGGCCGTATGTACTCAACTTCCATATAGATACGCCTGTTGCCTTTTCTAAGGTAAAAGCCCTTTTGAAGGGTGATGTTCTCCGGTATGTCTGTTTCAATAGAGCACTTGGCTTCACCCTCAATACCAAAGGGACTCAAAATCTTACTCACTATGGCAAAGCCCTTGCGCTTCATGACCCATAAAAATAGGACGGGCTCAAATGCCCGTCCTTATATTCAGATGTGCTCCCTAACCCCTTCTTCAACTACTCAAGGATTTCCAGAACTGCCCTTTTGCCCTGCTTGGTGGCTGCTGCAGAGAGAATGGTCCTGATGGCTCTGGCAGTTCTTCCCTGCCTACCGATGATCTTTCCAAGGTCTTCAGGGGCAACTCTCAATTCAAGCACACAGGTCCTCTCTCCAACCACTTCAGTAACCTGCACCTTATCGGGATTATCGGCAATGGCCTTAGCAATTTGCTCAACCAACTCTTTGAACATGCTCCACCTCCGTTTCAGCTTGGGAGTTTGAGGGGTTAGGGAGTGTTAGCCTACCGTTACTCCAGCCTTCCTCAAAACCCATCGGGCCTGGGATGTGGGCTGTGCCCCCTTTTTAAGCCATTCTTTGGCCTTTTCGGCATCCACCTTTATTTCCGGTGGATCCGTCATGGGATTGTAGTATCCCAAAATCTCAATGAACCTTCCATCCCTTGGTGCTCTGGCGTCTGCCACCACAATACGGTAGAAAGGACTGTGCTTTTTACCCATGCGCATCAATCTGATACGAACCACTCAACCACCTCCTAATTGAAAAGGTTTAGGTTAAAGTCCAAGGGCAACCCTTTTATCTTTTTCTTACCTTTTTTGCCCTTTTTCAAGCCCTTCATCATCTTTCTCATCTGCTGGTACTGTTTAAGCACCCTGTTTACCATCTGAACACTTGTGCCAGAACCCTTGGCTATGCGTCGCTTCCTGCTGGAGTTTATGATGGATGGGTTCCTGCGCTCCTCAGGGGTCATGGAGTTTATCACTGCTTCCATGTGAATGATCTCTTTCTCGTTTATACGGGCGTTCTTTAATGCCTGCTTTATGTTGCCAAGTCCTGGGATCCCCGGAAGCATATCTACTATGTTGCTGATGGAACCCATGTTTCTTAAAGCCCTCAGTTGTTCCCTCATGTCTTCAAGGGTGAACTCACCCTCCATAAGGCGCTTTTCCATTTCCAAGGCCTTTTGCTCGTCAAAGGCCTTCTGCGCCTTTTCAATGAGGGTGAGTATGTCTCCCATTCCAAGGATACGGTTGGCGATTCTATCGGGATGGAAGGGCTCCAGCATGTCAAGTTTTTCACCAACACCCACATACTTTATGGGTTTGCCAACCACTCTTTTAATGGATAGCGCAGCGCCCCCTCTGGCATCACCGTCCATCTTGGTGAGGATAACACCCGTTATGCCCACCCTCTCGTCAAAGGTCTTGGCGACGTTCACCGCTTCCTGACCGGTCATGGCGTCCACTACCAAAAGCACCTCGGTGGGCTTTACGGAATTTTTGATGGCCTCAAGCTCCTGCATCATGGCGTCGTCTATGTGCAGGCGTCCTGCAGTGTCTATGATAACCACATCGTTACCTAAGGTTAAGGCCTGCTTTATTGCGCCTATGCTGATGGTGACGGGATTCTCGTTGGCGTGATACACAGGAACACCTACCTCCTCCCCCAAAACCTTAAGCTGATCTATTGCAGCGGGACGGTACGTATCTGCGGCAACTAAAAGTGGGTTCTTGCCCTGTGCCTTTAACATCTTCGCCAGCTTTGCGGCGGTTGTGGTTTTACCAGAACCCTGAAGACCCACCATCATCACCACAGTGGGTGGAGAGGGAGAGAAGGTGAGTCCTTCATGTTTCTCGCCTAAAAGCTCCACCAACTTCTGATGTACGCTTTTTATAACCTCTTGGGTGGGGGTGAGGCCTCCCGAGATTTCCTTGCCTAAGAGCTCTCCCTTTATCTCCTCAATGACCGATTTGACAACCTGTACGTTTACATCTGCTTCTAAAAGGGCGATGCGTATTTCTCTTAATACCGCTTCAATATCGGATTTGGTGAGCTTGCCCTTTCTTCCAGCCTTGCCGAAAACCCTATTCAGCTTGTCGGATAGCGCTTCAAACATACCTCTCCCTCCGCTGCGTGCTACGCCATTTACCTGTGCTTGGGGGAACTGTCAATAGACATCAGATGTCTTTAAGTAGCTTTTCCCACACCGCAAATGATTGCTCCAAAATTCCCAGCTCTTCAGGCGTTATCTTATCTATATTCTTTTCCAGAACCTCCCTCAACTTTGCTTCAAACTTTTCGTACGCGTTTCTGCCTCTTGGGGTTATGGATATGGCAACC
>JALWBK010000026.1 GCA_027037155.1 bacterium
GTTAAGCAGAATATAATCGACAAAATTGTGAGATGAGGTGGCTTGAGCGGCTCATAGAGATCCTTGAGGAAGAGATTGCTCTCATCAAGGGTATGAGGGAGCTTCTTGCTAAAGAGCGTGAAGCGGTGATTGACAATGATGTTGATGCTCTGCTCAAGCTTGCCAAGCAGAAGGAAACCCTTGCCATGAAGCACAGGTTGCTTGAGGAGGCGAGGATCTCCTGTCTGAGGAAGGCTGGCCGGGAAGGTTACACCTTGAGCCAGCTCAGGGAGGAGCTGGCACCTTCCTATAAAAAGCTGCTGGATCCTGTGGTGAGCCGTTTGCAGGATGAGGTAGAGCGGCTTATGTGGGAGAACAAGCGCAATGCACTTTTGATAAACAAAGCCATGCAGATAAATTCCGAGCTCATCAAGCTCTTTTCACCGTTTTACAGCCTCTCGTACAATCGTGATGGGACCCTTTCTTCCAATTTTGACAGCGGCGGCTTGCAGCTAAGGGGATAATGAAATGACACTCTTTGGTCTTCTCAATATGGGGCGCACTTCCCTATTGGCCCATCAGAGGGCCATGAGCACCACTGGAGAGAACTTAGCCAATGTAAACACGCCTGGGTATGTCAGAAGAAGACCGGTCTTCACCGAATCCTTCGGGTACACCGATGGAAGGCTCTATTACGGAACAGGTGTTGACCTTGTACGTATAGAGCGTGTGGCCGATCGCGTTCTTGACAGAAGAATCTCCATGGAAAAGGGAGAGCTTGGTTTCTGGCAGGCCTTGGAGGATGTTTCCACCTCTGTTGAATCTATCTTTAACGAGCCTCAGAACCTTGGTCTTTCCGATGTGCTCAACTCCTTCTGGGAAGCATGGCAGGCGCTATCTGTAAATCCGGAAGGGACCACCGAGAGAAACCAGGTGGTGGAGAAGGCAAAACAGCTTGTGGAGGTCTTTTCTCAAACGCGAACCTCTTTAGAGAGGGTGGTGGAGGATGGAGTCCAGAAGATAAGGGACTGGGTTTCACACGTCAACACGATTATTAAAAATATTGCCGGCTTGAATAAGAAGATCAAAGAGGTGGAGAGGGAGGGTCTTACAGCCAACGACCTCAGGAACAAGCTTTACAAGAACCTGAAAGAACTTAGCTCTCTCACGGGAGCCTACTACTATGAGGGTAGCGACGGCGTTCAGGTTTACTTGGACAACGGTGCTATGCTGGTTTCGGGTTCCAACTATAACGAGATAGGCTTTGAGGAGGGAGACTTTCTTAGAAAGGAAGTGGGCGTTTTGAACGATGTGGTGTACAACAAAAATATAGAGTTTGAGAAGAACTACCTCAGGCTCACCGTTTCTGGTGAGGATGTTACCCGTGTGATAAAAGGTAAAATGGGCGGCACCATAAACGGACTTATCACCTTTGCCGATGGCTACCTTGCCAAGGTGGACAGGCTCATCTCTGAGATAGCCTATAACGTCAACAGGATACACGTCACAGGTGTTGGGGCCCAGAAATTGAGTAGCTTTACCAGTGAGGCGCGGGTGACCAATCCAGATGCACCTTTAAAGGATCAAAAGAGCCTCTTCTTTGAAGACCGTCTCGTTAACGGTGCCTTTGAGGTTAGGGTGTGGGATCAGGATGGCAATCTTGTAGAGTCAAGGATGATTGATGTTGACCCATACGATAGCCTCAACACAGTGGTGGATAGGATCAACAAGATGGATAAGGTCACGGCCTACGTGACCCAGGATGGACGGCTTGTTGTAAGCTCTGACGCCGGTTATACGCTCTCCTTTGGCTCCGATTCCTCTGGATTCCTTACCTCCATGGGCATAAACACCTTCTTTACGGGAGATAGCATCTTTGACATAGACGTATCTGGGGCTATTAAGTCCAACAACATGCTGGTGGCTGCTGGTTCCACCCCTGCTCTTGGGGACAACGCTGTTGCCCTTGCCATTGCCCAGCTCTCTTCTGAAAAGCTTATGGAAAACGAAAGGACCTTTGGGGAGTACTACGACAACCTTGTGGGAGAGCTCGGTGCCAAGGTGGCCAGAGTTAAGGATGTAAAAGAGGACACTGACAGATTCGTAGGTTTTCTTGAGGACAGATGGGAGTCTGTGTCCGGAGTTAATATAGACGAAGAGATGACCAACCTGATGAAGTTTCAGAGGGCCTTTGAGGCGGCGGCTCGCTACATCACCACCGTGGACGAGATGATAGACAGAGTGGTCAATGGCATGGGGGTGGTGGGTAGATGAGAATAACAAATAACCTGCTTATAGAGCGTTTTTTAAGGGTACACAGAGAGATTATGGAGTCCCTTGAGAAGGCCTCTTACCAGATCTCTACAGGGAAAAGACTTGAACAGCCCAGTGACGATCCCTCTTCTGCCGCCCAGATCCTCACTTTAAAAAGAAGCATAGAGGAGATGAACAGGTTTCTCAAAAACATGGATGTGGCAAATAGCTGGCTCAGCGCTGCCGACACCGCCTTTGATAAACTTGATGGCTACGTCAGCCGGGTGAGGGAACTTGCGGTTCAGGGTGCCAACGATACCCAGAACGCAGAATCCCGAGCCGCCATAGCAAAAGAGCTGAACCAGATATTCTCTGAGCTTTTAGATATAGGAAACACTCAATCCATGGGCAAATACATCTTTGCTGGTACCAAAAGCGACAAAAAGCCCTTTGCCTATAATAAGTACAACTCTGTGAGGATAAAGTACTTCCCCCCTGATATCACTGACACTGTGAGGGTGGAGACTGCTCAGCAGTTTTCCGACCTTTATCAGATGGACTCAGGCAGGTACAGGCTCTATCTGAAGAGAGAGGGTTCTGGTGTAAAGGTCTGGCTTGAGGACGAAAACGGAAGGGTTGTCCAGATTGACTCCAACGGCTCTGACGACAGCGGTTTGAGCTCCAACGTGTTTGCCGATAGCGCCGTTTTTACGCCCTCCGTTGTGGGGAATAAGCTTTATGGCACCTTTGACACTGGAAGAGGGATTAAGGTTGAGCTGAACGGAGTGGAGCTGAACAAGTTTGACTCGGTGAAGGTGATAGAGTTTGACTACACCAAGGGTGGTGAGATCACCTACACGGGGAACGGTGAGGAGCAGTTTGTCCAGGTGGGCTACAACAACCGTGTTGCAATGAATGTGCCAGGAGAGGGGCTGTTTAAGCCCACCCACAGAACCATTGCTGCCCAGTCCTCTAACAGTGAGCTTTCGGAGGCGCTACCTTTTGACAGGCTGTCTGTTGCCACTGGAGATGTGTTTGAGGTAAACGGCTTAACCCATGACGGGCGTGTGGCAGGTGCTGCGTACGTAGTGGCACCTCAGGCAGTGGATTTTAACGGGTTGGGAACTGTTACGACCTCTTTGACATTGAAATTTAACATAAACGAGGGGGGTACAATATACTCTTCCCAGATAACCCTGAACCTTCCTGCCCATTACGATGATATTCAGCAGGTGGTGGACGTACTGAAGGCTCAGCTTGATGCCAACAGCGTACTCAGGGACAGGGTAGAGGTTGGCGCCCAGGGAGACCATATAGTCTTTCATCTCACCAAGCCCGGCAATAACTATCTCTTTGTTAAAGAGATGGGCACCAACTATCTCGGCTTTGGAGATGGGATTGGTGAGTGGGGTATTGATGCAAAGTATGTGGTTTCCCAAAGGGTGGAAGGTAGGGCGCAGGGACCGGTGACGGCAGCTTCTACTTTTACCATTACCACCGTTACCGGCAGTGTGACCGTTAGTGTGGACTCTACAGAGACCGCATCTCCTTTGTACACGGTAGAGAAGATAAAGCCCAGACTGTACGACAGGATAACAGCCGGCGAAACCATTGATGTTACCGTTGGTACAGCCTCTTACACCCTTCAGTTCTCTTCCGATGTAACAACCCTTGAGGATTTGGTGAATCAGTGGAACGACGCTACCAACTGGACGGCTTCTGCCGGAGCCACCGTGCCTCCTGTAGTTATGGTGCAGGATGGGGATTCAAGCTACAGGCTGGTTTCTATGGTGGATACTGACGAGATTGATTTTTCCAACGGGGGAAGCGAGCCTACCCTATACGAGCTGGGTTTGGCCTCTACTACTTCCGGTTCCTATACCTTGAACCACGAGCCCTTTATGAGTTCTGATGAATTCACAGCTTTGCGTATAGCGTACCATGTAAAGAGTGCCCTTCCCAGAAACACCTTTAAGGTGCGAACTGATGGTGCAGGTGGTATAGAGGTGGTGGATGAGAGGGGACTATTTACCATGGACTTTCCAGCCACAAGTGCTGTGGCAAAGGTCTTTGCCAAAAAGAGAAATCCGGATGGTAGCTACACCGCCACCTCCGAAATAGACACCGTTAAAGATCTCATTAACAGGGTTGAGGAGATTTACAGGCACCATGTGGAGGGCTATGTTGCAGACGGCATGCTTTACTTTAAAGATAGACAGGGTGGTATTTCTCAGTTCAGTCTTGATTTGAGGGCATCGGGCAGGGCTTCTCCCTTTAGCAGTTTCTTTGTTGTCAGAGAGGGAGGTGGAGAGGATATCTTTGATGTGGTGAAGGATATTGAGGAGGCCAGCGCTGAGAATATCCCCAGAAGAATGATAGGAAAGCCGAGTCAGTGGGAGAGTGTAGAAAGAGGAAGACCTTTACAGACCGAGATCCTTCCCATGACCACAGGCAAGTTTGCCGGAGATTACAACACTACGTGGCATGTGAAGGTGGATGTTATGATGGACGATGGTACCGGCACTCCAGAGATTGTGGGTGAAGGGCTTACGAGCTTCTTCGCTAAACAGGAGGCCACCATCACCACCAGTTCTGTAACCCTAAACCTTGCCTCTGGCACTATGGTTTTTCACAAGAGCAACGGTGAGGAGGAGAGCCGCGTGGTGTCTGGTTCTGTTACCCTCAACGGTACCAGCGGTTCTTCTTACAGGATATACCTTGAGGATGGAACTATGACGGTAAATTCCGCTTCAGGCACTATTTCCATAGATGGGGATGTGGTTATAGCTGTGGAGGATGGCACCGCTTCCTACGACGATATCTCTGATATAAAGTACGTAAAGTACTCGGGACACATAGACATATCTGGACTTGCGGACCGTGTGCACAGCGTGGACGAGGACCTTAAGACAAATCTTTTGGTAACGGTGACCGACTCGCAGGGTAGGGTGGTGAAGAGCCTGGTGGTGAAGGATCCCTACAAGCCGTATTATGTGAGGGATGGGGTTTACCTGAGCTTTGGTACCGGAGAGGTTATCTCTGGCGACAGCTTTGAGGTGAAGGTGGGAAGTGGTATAGAGGAGAAGATAGGAAGATTAGACGAAGCTTACCAGCAGATACTCACAAAGCGTACGGAAGTGGGTGCAAGGGTTGAGGGGCTAAAGTTGGCCAAGAACAGGTATCAGGCTTATGTAAAGGATGCAAAGGAGAGGAAGGCTCCTTTGGAGGATGTGGATATTGCCGAGGCAACTGTGCAGTTACAGAAGGCACAGATGGCGCTTCAGGGCGCATTGCTTTCCTCTTTGAGGCTTTTCAACCTTACACTACTGGACTTTATGAGGTAGGTGGATGAAGGTTTTAACCGAAAGGTTTGGCGCCATTGAGGTCAAGGAAGAGGAAGTAATAACCATGGTGGAACCCATTTTGGGGTTTCCCTACGCTAAAAGATACGTTTTGCTCGATCATAAAGAGGGGAGTCCCTTTAAATGGTTGCAATCGCTGGATGATGGTGGGTTAGCTTTTGTGGTCATCAACCCTAAGTTGGTGAAGCCCGACTATGTAGTTCCTTTGGAGGAAGAGGAGGCTAAGAAGCTTCAGATAGAAAATCCTGAGGATGCAGAAGTTTATGTGATGGTGGTTATTCCTGAGGATCCGCGTAAAATGACGGTTAACTTGAGAGCTCCGGTGATAATAAACAGACGCAAGAGGCTTGCCAAGCAGGTGATTATTCCTGACGACAGTTACCCTATAAAGTACCCCGTGTTTCAGGAAGAGAATGCTGGTTCTCACCCGTAAGATAGAAGAGAGCATAATGATAGGCGACGATATAGAAATCAAGGTCCTTGCGGTCAGTGGCAAGAGTGTAAAGATCGGTATCAAGGCCCCGAAGAGCCTTCCTGTTTACAGAAAAGAGGTTTACGAGGCTATAAAGAGAGAGAATGAGGCTGCTGCTGTATCAAGTAAAGTGGATCTTGATAGCATCAGCGGTTTGCTAAAAGAGTCCAAAAGGACTTGACAGTTCCTTTCATTAGGAATAAAGAATTCAACGCTGACGATGCCAACTGGTGCCGGGGTAGCTCAGTTGGTAGAGCAGTGGACTGAAAATCCACGTGTCCCCAGTTCGATTCTGGGCCCCGGCACCATTTTAAGTAAAGGAGAGGAGGAACAGATGGCTGTCATCACTTTGAATGAGGAGAACTTTGACAAGGAAGTGTTGCAGTCTGATATACCGGTACTGGTGGACTTTTGGGCAACATGGTGTGCTCCGTGTAGGATGATTGCTCCTGTTGTAGATGCCATTGCTGAGGAGTACGAAGGCAGACTCAAAGTAGGAAAGGTTAACGTAGATGAGAGTTCTTCCCTTGCTATCAGATACGGTATCAGGGCTATACCCACGTTGATTCTTTTTAAGGATGGAAAAGTTGTTGAGCAGCTTGTAGGGGTTCAGCCCAAAGACACCATAAAGTCTATCATAGAGAAGCATCTCGGCTAACCTGGAGGTGATGGGCAATGCCCATCTACGAATATGTTTGTAACTCCTGTGGGAAAAAGTTCAGCCAGTTGGTGCTGAGTTTAGAGGATAAACAGGATATACGCTGTCCACACTGTGGTAGCGAGGATGTGAAGAGGGTCTTTTCTCCTTTCGGAAGCTTGGGAGCTTCCTCCGGATCTGGTGGAAGCTGTACCTCCTTTGGTTGAGCTCTTTAGGGGGAACCTGTAAGGTTCCCCTTTTTATTGCCATGCGTGTTCTGGCAGTGGACTACGGCTTGAGCCGGGTGGGGTTGGCCATTTCCGATCCCTCAGGTCTAATCAGTCAGCCTTTAAAGGTTGTTCCCACCAAAGATGCCCTTGAAGAGATTGCGCGCATTGTGAAAGAAAGGGAGGTGGGCAAGGTTGTGGTTGGCCTTCCTTTGAACATGGACGGAACAGAAGGTGAGATGGCTCTTTTGGCAAAGGAGTTTGCTGCCAAGATTAAGGAGACAGGAGTGGATGTGGAGCTATTTGACGAGAGGCTGAGCACCTATGAGGCCGAGTGTCTGCTGAAAAGCACCGGCCTTAACTGGAAAAAGCGCAAGAAGAAGCTTGATGCGGTGGCTGCTTCTTTGATCCTCAAAGCCTATCTGGAGAAGAGACATGCTGTTGACGGTTGATGTGGGAAACACCAACATAGTGGTTGGCATATATAAAAAAAGCGATCTTGTTGCCTCTTGGCGTATAAGCAGCGACAGGAAAAGAACCCCCTGTGAAATCGCTGCTTTGTGGAAGAGCCTGTTTGAGTTAGAGGCCTTGGAGATTGAAAGCGTTGAGGGAGCGGTTATCTCCAGTGTGGTGCCTCCACTCACCAATGTGGTGGTGAGGGCTATGAAGATGCTATTTGATATAGAACCACTCGTTGTGGGACCGGGTGTAAAGACGGGAATGCCTATTTTAGTGGACAATCCCAAGGAGGTGGGAACGGACAGGGTGGTGAACGCTGTGGCGGCGTATCAGCGCTATGGTGGTCCTTTGGTGGTCGTGGACTTTGGTACTGCCACCACCTTTGATGTGGTATCTTCAAGGGGAGAGTATCTGGGAGGAGCCATATCTCCAGGTATAGGCATATCCATGGAGGCACTTTTTGCCGAGACTGCCCAGCTTCCGAGGATAGGTTTCTACAAACCTAAAAGTGTCATAGGCAAAAACACCGTTGAGAGTATGCAATCGGGTATCTTTTACGGGTATGTGTGCCTCGTTGATGGGATGATAGATCTGATAGAGAAGGAGATGGGTCCTGTAAAGACCGTGGCCACCGGCGGCTATGCAGGCGCCGTGGCAAAGGCAAGCCGCAAAATCCAGAAGGTTGATCCTTGGCTTACTTTGGAGGGCTTGAGGATAATCTATTATAAAAACCGTTGAACAAAAGACTACTTCTCTTCCTCTTCCAACTCTTTTGAGATGTCCTCTGCCTTTTTACTCCTTAAAAGGATCTCTTTTGCAAGCTTCTTATCGTAACATGCCTTTCTCAAAGTGGCTCTCATCTCGTCAGGGTTTATGTTAAGTGCATCGCAACATGTTTCAAATTTAAGAATGGAAGGCCATTCTGGGTCAAAGATCCATTTGTAAGCGGTTATCCACTCTTGGGTCTTTTTTCTGTCTTCGGCAATGGGCTTTAAAAGATCAATGACAGCTCTTTCTAAAACCGCTTCCGCAAATCTTTTGAACCTCTTCACGGAAATACCTCCTCAGCAGCGTCGGGTTATAAATTTAGGAGTGCTATCCTTCCTGTCAAGGGATTGAAATGTTCTTTAAGTGTATGCTAAGCTCACTTTGGGAGAAGTCTAAATGTATCACAGATACGTATTTGGTAGTTCCGTAGATGTCATTCCTTTAAGCAGTTTGGTATTTGCAATTTCTGAGCTTATGGATTACGGCTACCACAATCCCCTCCAGTTTCACCAGATGCGTGCATCCTTTATCTGCAGAGCTATGGCAAGGGTACTGGAGCTTAAAGATAAGGATTTTGAAGATGTGGTTATCGGAGCGGCTTTTCACGATATCGGCTTGATTAAGACAATGGATAAAGAGAGACTTCTGGCCGATGATGAGAAAGTGGTTATACAGCATTCCTTGGTTGGTTCTCAAATACTAAAGGCTTTTCCTTATACCGAGCGGCTCTCGGTCTATATCAGATGTCACCACTTTCCGTGGAGTCGTCTTAGAAACGAGTACGATTATGATACCGCCGTAAAATGCAATCTAATCTATCTTGCCGATTATGTAGAGCGAATTTCTCGTAACTTAAGACCTTTGGTGTCTAATATAGACGTTGTTAAAGAAGAAATTTTTAGGTGTAAAGACCATTTTGCTCCTGAGGTGCTTGATGCTTTTCTCAAGATTTCTGAAAAGGATCTTTTCTGGTACAGATTGGAAAACTTTAAGAAGGAGACAGAGGTTTTCTTTGACCCCAACTACATTACCATGATTCCCAAAAGTGAGATAACTGGTCTTGCAAAGTTGCTTGCCCTTTTGATTGATGCCAAAAGTCATTATACCATGATGCACTCTCGGGGGGTTGCCATCCTGTGCAGGTGGATTGGATCTGCCTTTTACATTAAGGGAGAAGAGCTTCGGATGCTTGAGGTGGCAGGGTATCTTCACGACATAGGAAAGTTGACGGTTCCAGAGAGTATTTTAGATAAGCCAGGGCGTCTCTCTGGTAGTGAGTGGAGCATAATGAAGTCCCACGCGTTTTTTACCTACAGGGCCCTTGAGCAGATCCCACATTTTGATCCCATATACCGTTGGGCTGCCCAGCATCACGAAAGGATTGACGGCAGGGGCTATCCTGCAGGCATTGATGAGAACCAGCTTTCTCTTCCTTCCCGAATTGTGGCTGTGGCAGATGTGACCACAGCACTTTTGGAGAATAGACCCTATAGAAGGGGACTTTCTCCCAAAGAGGTGGTGGGCATACTCAAGGATATGGCTGGGTTGTCGCTTGATTCGGCTTTGGTGGATTTTGTTTGTGATAACGTTGATTACGCCTATCATCTTGTTAGAGAGGCTGAAGAGGAAAGGGAGGAGGAATTCAACAGGATTGGCATATCTGTCGGTTAGTGGGGACTGTGTTTCAGCTTTTCAATGAGTTCGCTCAGCCCTTGTGAGAGATCCACCTTGTAGTCGTGATGTTTGGTTATGCTCTTCAGGGGCTCAGGTAAAGATGATAGTCTTTGGGAGAAGCTTTCTCTAATTTCTTCTAAAGAGGGAACGCTGGTAATAACCTTCCCACTTTCCATCACTTTCTTGAGCAGCGGGATTCCTTTTATCTTCTCCTCTTCAAGGGCTATGACGTCTTTCACCATAGTACCTTCTGGCGAGAAGATCCTGTACACCTGCTTTATGCCGGGAAGTGTCACTTTACCTTTGGATAGCTTGATTCTTGGACCTGTTTCATCCTGAGCCAGCTTGTAAACCCCTCCCAAGGCGGGGGCGTCCTTGGAGACTCCCATTTCCGTTCCAACGCCAAAGAAATCGCAGGGAGCACCCTTTTCAAGGAGATCGTGTATCTTGTATTCGTTGAGATCTCCTGAGAGAAAGATCTTTACGTAACCAAGTCCGTTTTCATCAAGCAGCCTTCTTACCTCTTTGGCTTCGGTTAGAAGGTCTCCTGAGTCTATTCTTACGCCTCTTAACCTCCGTCCCCTTTTTTCCATTTCCTTGGCCACCTTTATTGCGTTCTTCGCACCCTCAATGGTGTCGTAGGTGTCTATAAGGAGCACTGAATTGTTGGGGAAGTCTTCAACAAAGGCCCTGAAGGCTTCTATCTCCGATGGGAAGGACATAACGTAGGAGTGGGCCATGGTTCCGAAGACAGGTATGCCGTAAACCTTACCGGCTACCACGCATGAGGTTCCCATAAAGCCAACGATGTAGGAAGCACGGGCCACTTTTAAGGCGGCATCTGCTCCGTGATCCCTTCGCGGTGAGAAGTCCACGCAACCTTTCCCCTTTGCGGCGATAATCACTCTGGCAGCCTTGGATGCGATGGCTGACTGGAAGTTCACAGTGTTTAGCAAAAAAGTTTCAACGATCTGTGCCTCTATTAGTGGCGCTTCAATCCTTACAACAGGCTCGTTGGGGAAGAATATCTCTCCCTCTTCCATGGCGTACACGTCGCCTGTGAACCTGAAGTCCTTGAGAAAGCGCAAAAATTCATCTGAAAAGAGATTCAGGCTTCTGAGGTAGTCAATGGCATCATAACTGAATTTGAGGTTTTCAAGAAAGTAGAGCACCTGCTCAAGTCCGGCAAAGACGTAAAAGTTTCTACAGGGGGGCATACCTCTGACGAAAAGATCAAAGACCACACGCTGGTTTTTGTTCCTTCGGTAGTAGCTGTCGGCCATGGTGAGCTCGTAAAGGTCTGTGAGAAGACAGATGTTTTCCGGGGTAACGTAGCCAAATTCTGGTTTCACCATCGGTTCTTCTCTTTGTCTATCCATACCACAACCTCGGCGAATACCTGCCAGAGAAGCTTATCTATCTTGCTTTCAAGGCTCTCCTCGTAGTCAAATTCAACGTTGAGGCAGGAGAGCATCTCTTCAATGGAGGCTCTATCGTTTTGCACCAACTTCCATACGGCACTGCAAGCGGCCCTTTTCATTTCATCCCTTGTTGGGTTTTTCCTGTTTGCAAGCATAGATAGGGCTGTTTCAAGTATGTCCTGCTTAGTTATCCTCACTCTCTTCCTCCACTGGTGCTCTTTTGAACATAACTCCTATTCTGCTTCCGGCTATCTGTCCTGCAATGGAGGTAAAGAGAAATATCGGTACGAACTTAAAGGGCGTGTGGGTTGTTATTCTCAAAAATACCACCACAGGTATGGGCGCGTGTATGCACAAGAGCCATCCTGCGGAAAATTTCTTGTATCTCAATCTCAAAACGCCAAAGGGCACGTTCAAGAGAAAGGCTACAAGGGCAATCAGTGTAATTTTGTTCATCCCACCTTCTCCTTGGCTTCTTCCCACAACCTGTCCAAGTAGTTCAGGTCCACCTCTTCTGGGGTTTTGCCCTGGCGCTTGAGGCTTTCCTCTATGTACTGAAAGCGCCTCTTAAACCTTCTGTTGCACCCTCTCAAGGCGCTTTCTGGATCAATTTCTAAAAAGCGTGCAAGGTTTGCGAGGGCAAACAACACATCTCCAAACTCTTCCTCTATGGCTTGCCGATCTCCACTTTCAATGGCCTCCTGAAGCTCTTTCCACTCTTCCTCAACTTTTCTGTGCACATCCTTTACATTGTCCCAGTCAAAACCCACCTTGGAGGCTTTCTCCTGAAGTCTAAATGCTTGGATGAGAGCGGGCAAGTTATCGGGCACTCCTTCAAGTACGGATGAATGGTTCTTCTCCTTGCTTTTAAGCTTTTCCCAGTTTCTCAGCACCTCTTCTGCATCCTTAACCTTTACATCACCAAAGACGTGGGGATGCCTGTATATGAGCTTGTTGCAGAGAAAGTCTATGACATCGTAGATGTCAAACTCTCCCTTTTCCTTTGCTATCTCAGCGTGAAAAACCACCTGCAGAAGCAGGTCTCCAAGCTCCTCTTTTAGCTTTTCAGGGTCGTTGCTCTCAATGGCGTCCAGTACCTCGTAAGCCTCTTCAATGAGATAAGGCTTTAAGCTCTCCCTGGTCTGCTTTTTGTCCCATGGACACTCTCTCCTTAATCGGTGCATTATGTGAACAAGCCTGTCAAAGGGATGTTGCTTCTCCATGTAGCTAACCCTCCACAATCTTTAAGTAAACCTTTCTGTTTCTTGGACCGTCAAACTCACAGAAGAATATTCCCTGCCATGTGCCAAGTACTATTTCCCCATCCTCAATAAGAATGAAGGTTTGGGGATTTACCAATATGGACTTTATGTGGGCGTCTGAGTTGCCTTCCAAATGTTTATAGTTTCCATATTCCGGAACGAGTTTTCTAAGAACGCTGTCAATATCCTTCACCACGTCGGGATCCGCATTTTCGTTGATTATGACACCTGCTGTGGTGTGGGGAACGTGAATAAAGCATACGCCTGTTTGAACCCCGCTTTCATCAACGACTTGCCTTACTAAGTGGGTGATATCCACAAACTCGCAGCGCTTTGAAGTTCTTATGTTCAGTACCTTTATCATGATATGTTTTCACTTTGGTTATCACTACACGGCCTCTGCTTCAAGGCCAAGGAAGGAAAGTATGCTTGGGAAATCCATAGGGCGGGCAAGATGAAAACCTTGAACTTCGTCACATCCCATTTCCTTAAGTGGTCATGTCCTAAAATTCCTGTAAAAAAGGTGGCCCATGAGGTATAGGTTTTGCATAGCAAACAAAATCCCAAACAAAGGGGGTCACCCATGAGAAAACTACCACTAAGCCAAAGAATGCGCAAGGAGATTGAGGAGATATTGAAGGGAGTGCCAGAAGATCTTGATAACCGCGAGAAAAACACAGAGGTTTTAGAGAAGCTTGCTTTAGAGATGTACGTTAGGGGACTGTCTACCAGGGACATAGAAGATGCCCTATTTGAAGCCACTGGGAATGTGTTTTTGAGCAAGGCTTCGGTGAGCAGGATAACCGAGGAATTAAACTTGGAATACGAAAACTTTCAGAAAAGGGATTTAAGCGTCTATGAAGTAGAATATTTATTTTTAGATGCAATTTAAGAAAGCCTAAGGACAAGATACAACGTAAAGGAAGCCATTCTTTGTGCCTGGGGAATCACAAGGGAAGGCAGGAAGATACTGTTGAGCCTTGCCCTTGGCAACAAGGAAAGCTACAGAGCCTGGCTTGAGTTCTTGAGGGACATGGTAAAGAGAGGGGCAGCATTAAAGCTTGTGTTTGCAGTATTGGTGAGGGCATCGAGGAGATGGCAAAGGGTGAGGTTTGCCGAAGAGGATTTGGAATATTTGGACAAGCTAAGGAAAGAGCTTGGTTTAGAGGTAAGAGATGAAGGGGTTATTGGAGTTTAAAGGTGTGGTCACTCTTTTTACAGGAAATTTAGGACTTGACCGGTAGAAAGAATCTTTAATTTTCATTGACTTTCTAAAACTAACCTCTTACATTACATAGTGTGTAATGTAAGAGGAGGATGTAATATGTTTACGGTAAAGATTACTTCTAAGGGGCAGATTACAATACCTGCAAGATTAAGAAAGAAGCTTGGAAGCGACCTCGTAGAGGTGGATATGGTAGGCGACGAGATAATAATAAGACCTGTTAGAAAGCCTGGCGGAGCTTTAAGAAAATACGCCATAAAGGGCAAAAGCATAGAAGAGATAATGAAAATGGAAGAAGAAGTAGCAAGAAATGAATTCTCAAAAGAATGTAACGATTATTGATGCCAATGTTATGCTGAGGTATCTCCTCAGGGACCACGAAGAGTTCTATAGAGAAGCAGAAACTCTGTTCAATCAAGCTTTTTCAGGCAAAAAGAAGGTCTTTATAAACGATGCTGTTATTGCTGAAGTGGTTTACGTGCTGTCCGGGTTCTATAAGGTAAGTAGACAAGAGATAGCCCAGGTGCTTAAAGAACTACTCAAAGCAAAAGGAATAAGCGCAGTAGATAAAGATGTTCTCGTTAATGCCTTGAAGATATTTGCAGAGAAGAATATTGATTTTGTAGACTGTTTGATATGCGCTTATGGCAATAGATGTCAGGTCATGTCCTTTGATAGAAAGGTTAGAAAATGTGTCAAGGAATTGCCCTTGTCATCTGGATGTTGCTCTAAGTAAAGCTTTCTGTCAGCCAGAGCAAGCAGGTTGAGAGCGTAAGAGACGGGTTCTTCAAAAGAAAGGGACTTGAAGAAGTCAGTGTTAGGGATTAAGTTTTGGCCAGAGAGTTCACACCTCCTGTGTTTGGTGTGATTTTGTAACCATTGTTTGATACCCCTTGGAGGTAGGGCCTTCAAGGGGGTATCTTTGTATTCCTTTTCTTTCATATAGACACACTTTTTCTTATACCACCAAATTGGCAGTGAAGAAGACTGGCAGGAGTACAATAGATTCTACACCCAAAGGATACCATAGATGTGTCCAGTTTATACCATCATACAAATCGGTCTTGACTTTTTTGTATACAGCTCTAAAATAGACGCATGAAAATAATACCCGTTGTGAAGAAGTGGGCTCTTAACCCTGAATTTCTTGCGGGAAGGATGTCCTTTATTTCTGGTCCCCGCCAGATAGGAAAGACTACTCTCGTGACAGAGTTCCTTAAAGAGATAGGCCAGGAAAGAAACTACTACAACTGGGACACACTAACCGTAAAAAGAAAGTTTGCTCAAAACCCTCTT